>NZ_JBRILQ010000014.1:0-98255 GCF_052977045.1 Shewanella sp. 125m-7 | reverse complement strand
TCACGGCCGTATCTACACCGGATAATTGGTGCACTAATTTGGGCTATAGCGGTTTGTTGTCTAACACGGAAATGCCTTAAAGTTGTTTAGTTAACGCATACAATATTGCGTCGGCATAACTCTATTTCAAAGCGGAAGTTTCACCACGAAGCGCTGCGCTTTCACGGAGACGCTTTCACGGAGAACGCGGAGGTAAAGCTAAAGATTGAACAGCTTAGGCTGTTGCCTTTCTTCGAGTCCTCGGTGTCCTTAGTGGTGAATTGCTTTTGCCCCAAAGCTTGCTACAGACTTAGTTTGTTTACGCCCTGCTTATTAGTTTTGCGATAATTCAGATAATGTGAAGCGCAAAATACAAGATCTGCCCCTGAATTGGTTTTCTCATACAAGCCTGTGACTCAGTATTTTTTTGTTACAGATACAGTATGGCTTTGGTGCAGAAAATTCACTATTTTGGACTTACTTATCACCCCTTTAGTCAATACTGAGGGCTAACACCTTACGGCAGTCATTCTGCCGCTAGACCCCTACAGTTAATGATTAATGGTCTGAAACGGAGTTCAAATGAAACGATTTTTTATCTCTATAGCGCTATTACTCCCATGTGTGTTGAGTAGCAGTAGTTTTGCTCAAAGCAACTTCCCTCTCTTAAAAGGGCCCTATATGGGGCAAAAAACTCCTGGTTTGCTCGCCCAGCCTTTTGCACCTGGTGTGATCTCCAAGGACGGATGGGAAATCGAAGGCGTCTTTGCACCCGGCATGAAAGAGTTCTACTACACAACCAGAGCGGCCGATGGCAAAAAAATAATAGTGATCGGATTTCGTCAACAAGACGACGTCTGGAAGAAATACTTACAGTTTCCCCGTAATGGCGAAGTGACCTTCTCCCCAGACGGCACACGCATGTATATGGCTGATGGCTATAAAGATCGGCTCAACGATGGTTGGAGCGAGCGTAATACCCTTGGACCTATGTTTGATAGGGAAGATCGGGGCATTATGCGCCTATCGGCTTCCGCCAAAGAAACCTATGTGCATGATGATTATAAAGGTGGCGATGTGCTGCGAATATCAACACTCGAAAATGGAAAGCGCACAGAGCCACAACTGATGAGTGACAATTTCAATACCGGAGAGTGGACGGCGCACCCTTTCATAGCACCAGATGAAAGTTACCTTATTTGGGACAGCGAGCGACCTGAAGGGTTTGGGGGTTCTGATCTCTATATCAGCTTCAGACAAGATGATGCTACTTGGGGCCCTGCTATTAACATGGGGGAAAGCGTCAACTCTGACAAATGGGATGCTTACGCAAGCGTAACGCCAGACGGTAAATACATCCTATTTAACAGAGGGATTGATGATAATGGCAATATTGATATCTATTGGGTAGATGCTCAAGTCATCGAAACGCTTAGACCTAAGAGCTAGGCATTAGCCTCTTATACATTGCGCATCATAACAAGCGTGGGTATGTAGGGGGCAGTGTAAACTTTATGTAATTACCATACATTTCCTAATCCCTGTAGTCTCTTTTAGAGCCTCAGCGCTAAAACATTTCTGTCAAAAAATGAGCTAACTTGCGTTGAACATGTTGGTAAGTATGACTTTTCCAAAGTCACTAATTTTACCACGAAGCGCTCCGCTTTCACGGAGGTCACGGAGAAAATCGTAGAGCAAAAGATCAAAATATTTGATGACGAGACTTTTGCCGCAGCTTTTGTTCTAGCTGTTGCTTTTCTTCGTGTAGCGTAGCGCTCCGTGTCCCAATAACATCCGTGTTTAACGGCCAGTTCGCTATCCCTAGCTCTCGCTTATTAGCACATGGCTTCGCCATATTCGCCGTGGTGAATAGCTGTGTCCCAAAATGAGTTAGAAGCTTCTTTAATCTTGTGTGATCACCAAGCGATTATGTCATATCTTAACTACCAACCGATTATGTTGACTTGCCAAATCAGCTTGAGTGCGCAGAGTAAAACAATGCTTTCAAATAAGTTGGTTTTTCTTTAACTTAACGAGTATGAAGTAAAAGGAACTTATCCAGCATTCTATAAGGACTCGCTTTGCGGCCAACCATCATCCACCTTATCGATGATAGTAAGCTTGGTGGCGTTAATCTCGCGCTAGAGAGTCTGGCCGCCTCAAGGTTGGCTCAGCATTTTTGTTTTCAGCTTATCTTTAGTCGATTCAATAAGCCGCAATTTAAACGTTATCAAGCCGATGTTATCGTGATTCATGGCGCGGTTAGCTGGCGTAAACTCCCTGCATTTTTTGCGCTGAAACTTGCCAATATTGGCACGCCAATCCTTTATCAAGAGCACCATTATAGTCAAGAATTTGCCCGTCACTGTGTTACGTCCCCTTGGCGTTTTCGCTTGATGCTTAGGCTAGGATATGGGCTTATGGATAAAGTGCTGTCTGTGTCTAACGCCCAGGCCGACTGGTTACAAGCGCTAGGCGTATTACCTAGCGATAAGCTGGCGCGAGTCGGGCAGGGGAAAGAGCTGAGCTCATTTATTTCACTGCCAGAAAAGCGTGTTAGTACGCCCGTTAGATTACTGGCCTACGGGCGTTTGAGTCAGCAAAAAGGTTTTGACTTGCTGATTAAGGCGATGGCCAAGCTGCCGCCTAACAGAGTAGAGCTGATATTAGCGGGAGAGGGAGAGCAAGGGCCCGAACTTGCAGCACTAGCAGCGCCTTTAGAACATGTTCATTTGGTTGGTGAGGTGCAAGATGTGCCTCAGTTTCTTAGCCGTGGCGATCTTGTCATTATCCCCTCACGTTGGGAGCCGTTTGGTCTAACCTGTTTGGAAGCCATTGCTGCGGGTAAAGGCGTTATCGCGGCCAATATTGATGGTTTAGGTGAGCAGTTAGCAGGTTTAGAGCGACAAGGGGGTTATCAGCTGATTAATGATCTAACCGTCGATGGCATTGAAAGCGCGATTAATCACGCAATAACAGAGCCGCTTAAGATCACGGCCTCTGAGCGTTTATCTAGGGTTCAAGCTTGGGAGTCGATGCTAGAGCGTTGGCAACAGCTGTTAGAAAATGTGCTTAACAACAAATGATATTTAAAAACAAAAAAGGCGCTAATTAGCGCCTTTTTCTATTTCTCAACACGAGTTTGAGATTACTTGTGCTCAAGTGCTAGGTAGTTCATTAGGTCGATTAGCTCGGCTAGTGTACGGATAGAACTCATGTTAACAGCATATTTGTCGTTGACGATGAATGCTGGAACGCTTTGTACTTGAAATTCACGTTGCTGAACACGCCATAAAGCCAACTTCTCGTTGGTTTCTTTACTGTCTGCCGCGGCATCGTATTGCTCTGCAGTTACGCCAAATTTAGCAAATACGGCTTTGATGTCGTCACGGCTTTGTAGCGGCTCGTCATGCTTATGGCCTGGTGCGCTGTGATCATGCTTCTCACCATTGTCGCCTTGGATAACTTTGAACATAGCGTCAGTTAATGGCTTTTGGTTATCTAATGTTTGGATAACGGCAAGAGAGCGCATCACTTCAGTGTTAATTTCGGTGTTGGCAAAATCAACGTGCTTGCTGTCAAAGGTAACTTGCTTGTTCAAGTTGGCTTTGATGTCTGCTAAGTACATCTTTTCCATGTTGAAACAGTTACCGCAGTAGAACGAGTAGAACTCTGTCAGTTTTGGCTCGCTGCTTGGTGCTTTATCTGAAACAACTGTGAAGTGTTTACCTTCAACAAATTGTGCGGCAAAGCTGCTCAGTGGAGCAACGGCAAGTGTTAACGCTAAAGCAATATGTTTAATCAAACTAGTGTCCTCTAGGTGACGTTTGTATAAGTAGTCAAGCGATAACGAATAATACAAATATTATTCATCCGTTACAGCAAATTACATTGTTGTTAAGAATAAAACCAGATGCTTAATTATGACTGAATTTGAATGCTAATACATGTTTTAGAGTGTGACGCATATAGTGATTTTAAGCGGAAACGGCAGTTTTCATTTTAAATTTTGCCAAGCTTCACAATCTTTGCGAAATTTTAGAAAAAGTTAACCTCCCAAGGGAACTTATTGCGCTTTTTATGCCATGTATATCGAAATGCAGGGTTTGGACTGCAGCGAGAAGCCGATTTCTTTAACGGTAATTAATAAGCTTTTAGATAATATCATGACTAATATTAAACAGATTATCTTATCTATTTATGTTAGTTTTTGACTAAGTTTAGAGCACTGCTTGGTTAGTTAATGGAATTGATTAATCAATAGCTTTCGATTAATCAATAGCTTCTATATAAAGTCTGAGTATGCCTTGGGGGAAAGGGATTTGAACAATCAACCGCACTTATTTATTGCAGCATTAGGTCTTGTGGCAGTCGGGCTAACAACCAATGCACAAGCGACAGACTGGCGCATTGCATTTGGTGGCCAAAATACCATTGTCGATCAGGCCGATTCTCATACACTTGGCGCACATGCAGGCTTTTATGTCGCGCATCAAACCGAATCAGAGCTGCTATGGCAAGGTGAGCTAGATATCTTTATCGATGATGATAAAGATAAGCTAGACCCCGACCATATTCCTATTTGGTTCCAAAGTGCCTTTTCTGTCGATGGAAATTTATTCCGATTTTCTGAGGTGATGAACTTACAGTGGCAAGTAACCTTAGATGGTAAGCGTAATACGGTTAGCTCGGTAGAGAAGCAGGCTAAACTCTTTCCGGGCATCGTAGCAAGGTTTGATAATGGCCGAGTTTATGCAGGTTTTGAAGTCGCAGCAGGTTATTACATGCTAGAGATTGACGATGATGTGCCAAGAGAGCGTGGCTATGATCGTGAAGATTTTCAAAATCAAACCGGCGCTTATTCAATAGCCTTCGATACTCTACTGCCCCTTGGTGATTCGTTTGATATCTACGCTGCGGCGCAAACCTGGAATGATGGCAGTGATTGGCTAGAAAACAAGTACACCGGTGTACTGAGCTATCATTCTGATGGCTGGATTGAGAATAGCGAAATAAAGCTGAGCGTCGAGCATACAGAATATAATCTTGACCCATTTGATAATCGCGACAAAACCTCGCCTGATTACTTGGCTATCTTGCCATGGGACAGAGACACCTTAGTTAGAATTTATGTGGATATGCCTTGGGGTTAACTCATTATTATTGATCTAGTTAACAATTCGACAGCCACAAACGGTATTGCTGGGCTGAAAAAGCACAACCGCAAAGTCTTTGTTCTCGTCACGCTCTAATACTTGAACACTCAGGTTGTGCATCCCTTTCTTATTTAGGTTTAGACTACTGACATAAGAGAGATATTTATAATGCTCGGGAGCTTGTTTGAGATCGGTATGGGGGAACTCTTGTTTGGTTTTGACTGAAATATCGTAATGCTGGTTATCAATATCAACTTGATTCACTTGCCCTTGCATCGAAACCGACCCCGCTGGGTTACCGTCTAGATCGAAGTAGCGATAATTGATTTGTGCTTGCCCCTCTTTGGAGAACAGATCGACTAGCAGGTAATGCTTGCTGTCTTGGTTCATCTCTTGTCGATGGAACAGTTCAGAGCTACAACTGAGCATAAAGCTAGGTTGCTTTGCTGTGAGTTGATAGATCACCGCGACGCAAGTCAGCAAAGCTAGCAAAATGATGATGTTTATCGCCCAGCGCCATGTTCGCGTCATACTCAACTCCTTGGGTTCTATCGCAATTATAGTTATTTGATTAAGCCGCTAGTCACAAATATCAACGTCTTGTAGCCATTGCTGATTGATAAACTGCTTAGGTTGGCGCAGATCACTAATCTTTAAATTTCGGATGATGGATTGACCAAAATGCTCACCTCGTAAGGTGATATTGAGTACTTGTTTGTCGTGAGATAAAGATAGATAAACATTCTTCCAACTAGTGAGCTTGCAGTGACTAAAGCTACTTTTCATCGTTTGACCAAGCTCGATTAGCAAACCATTGTTGGTTTTGGAATGGGCATACAAAATGATATGGACAGCTTGCCCTGAAATGGTTGTCACTTGACTGGCTTGCAGTGGTGTCGGGGCCGTTTTAGATAGGTTGGGAGATGCGTAAAATATCCAGCCACCACTAAAGAAGATCGCCAAGCAAAAAATTAATACAGCAATTCGTTTTCCCGAGAACAGTCGGTTACTTGAGCGAGATTCGTTGCCCTTTCTGCAACGATGGTGGCGTAACAGGTAGCCCTGGCCTTTGACCGTTTCTATGAGTGACTCATATTGTGGCCCCAAAAATGAGCGCAGCGTAAATACCGCTCGGGTTACAGAAGAGTCGCTAAGAGGGAGCTGCGTGCCATCACCCACTTTTAACAGTGGTTTAGCAACAACCTGGCCTTGATAGTCTATCAATAGGGTTAAGACTTGTAGCTCAGCTCTTGGCAGGTGCCAAATATTGCCGGTCTCCAAGTTGGTTAACTCTTCCTTTTCAATATCAAATCTGCAATGTCCCAATTGCATCTTCGCCACCTCACTAGAACTATCTATTAGTAGGAGTCTATGAAGTTAAACTAATGAAGTCTGTGATCCTGATGCTTATGTTGTTTAAAGCTGTCAAATTTGCGTCCTGCGTATAGGCTAGAGTTGTAAATTGAGAGGCTTATCACACTTATTCATACAATTCATTAACATCAATAAAGTGCTCAATATGCCACAAATAGACGTAAATAGTGTGTCGGATGTCAATAAATTACGTTTTTTGTGGTATGGGGTAGGCTGGTTGGGTGCGTACTATAGTGCAAATTGTCGAGTTCTCGAACTTATCGCTTCATCTGTTATAAATCACATTTTTATTTTCCTCATTTCTTACAGTTACTCCATCGAGTCGTTATCCAAAATTTGAACTCGTTGACTAATCGACATAGGCCCAGAGGCTTATAGACAAAATAAAATAATGATGGATATAGGGTGATTATTATGAGTATTGATAGACGTCAGGCGTTAACCAAAATTATCGGATTAAGCACTGCCGCTGCTGGTGCAGCATTAGTGGGGACTTCAGCTTTTGCCGCCACAGATGCAGACGGTAACTATCGCTTAGAGATCGGTGAACAGCTTAAGTATGTGCCGCTGGATGCAATGGCGACGGCAAAGCTAGCCTATGACACAGGTGGTGGCTGTATGCACCAAGTATTCCACTCGATTGTGACCATGTTGGCACAATCTACTAGTGTTGATGCTGATAAGTTTGCCTCGATCCCAACCGCGCTTGCGGGCTATGGCTGGGCAGGGATTGTGGGTCAAGGCACCATCTGCGGTAACTTAAACGCGGCGGGTATGTTAATCAACATTCTAGATGATATTAATGGCCAAAATAGCGCGATTATCGGCGCATCATTCCGCTATTACGAAACTGAAGATTTACCTCTTTCATCCGATGCATTTATTACTGGTATTGGCTCTACAGCAGAAAAGAGTCTAGAGGTGGGTAAAACATCTATTGCTAATAGCCCGCTGTGTCACTCTTCTATCAGTAATTGGTCCGCCGCTTCGGGTAAGCTGTTCGCTGAAAAAAGTGAGCGTTGTAAGCGTCTTTCGGCCAGTATGGCTTATCACATAGTCGAATTACTAAACCGTGCTCATGGTGGTGAAGATATCTCGTTGCTGCCTGAGGCGAAACCTTCAGCAGAGGCGCAAGCTTGTCAGTCATGTCATGGCGTAACAGAGACGATGGGCTCCGCTGCCAGCGTGAAGACCGATATGGAATGCACGACTTGTCATACGGGTCATTTTAATTAAGGAGTCAATTATGAAGGTCAAATTATTGAGCGCCTTATTGGCAAGCTCTGTGCTCCTTATGGGTTGCGGCAGCGATGATGACAATAATGATGTTACCGAGCCGCCAGTGGTTGTGCCACCGCCTGTTGCAGATGTTATTGATATTAGTGAAGCCACGAGTATCGAGATGAGTCTTGAGAGCTTTGATGGGGCAACTGGCGCAATCACGTTTAGCTTGAATGATGGAGACAATAAAGCCATTACTCAGGCCTCAAATTACGACATTTTTTATTTTGGTTACCCAGATCCTGCGTCACCATCGACTAAGCCAAAGGCGTGGAAACGCTGGCATGTGACTCAAGGCTATAAGTGTGACACTAGCACAGATGACGAGTGTGGCGGAGTTTTGACTGAAACGGCGACCAAGGGGCAATACACCTTTGATGCCACTGACTTAGATTTAGATTCTAAAGCGGCAGCTGGGGCGGTTGAGCTTTATAAAGTGGCTATTCAGATCCATGGCGCACAGGCAAGCAATGAGATAGAGCTGATTGCTGCTGAAGAATAATAGAGTTCAGTAAAGCACTCTTTTAATTTCAGGTACTGACTTAGATTAGTACGAGCACCCTGCCTAATTTCAATCTATGCAGAGGGGGAGTCTTCCCCTAGATTGAGTTAAGCTTTCAAAGCCGCAATGATTATATTGCGGCTCTTTTTCATTTTACTATTCGCTAATGCGTTAATTCTGGCTCATTGAGCGCGTGCTGTTTAAGCAGCTTGCGTTCCATAATGCTTGAGGCGATAAACATGGCTAAATAGCCACAACCTAGGGCTAAAATTACCGCGACGACGTTGTCGGTAAACAGCCTAAGTAGATAGAACATGATGAGTAGCGTTGCAACACCTAACAGACGGATCATTAAGCTCTGTAAAAATAAGCCATGTGCTTTGATATAGGCGACCTGAAAAGCGTTGAGCATCATAAAACCAAAAAACAGCGCGAAGTGCAGTAAAATAGGCGCTGCCTTAATGTAAGTCTCGGGGAAGATAAAGCCGACGATTTCATCACTAAACATCAATAATACAATTAATAAACCGACGCTAATTGTTAGACTAAGTTTAAAGAACCAGCGGCGGATCTGCTGAATTTGCTGATGTTGACCGCTGCGAAGACATTGAGCCAACTCAGGCAAAATATAGCGATAAACAGGGAAAACAAACAGCATTGTTAAATACGCAATCATCGGCCTGACAACCACCTGAAAATCACCGAGTTCGTCGATGGTGAAGTAGCCAATGGTCAGAAGCACCGTGATGTAAACCATCAAGATACTGGCGCCAACTTCGAGTGAGGACATCATGCTTTTTTTGACGAAATTACGCATCTCAGGATCGAGTTGTACCGGCGCTAAGGGCGGGGTGGCAATCTGCTTTCTACGTTGAATAAACATGTAAGCGGCTACAGCTAAGTTAGATAGCATTAAGCTGAAAAATAGCGAGGCGATTGGGGATTGTGCCAATAGATAGTAGCAAAGCAAAAATAGCAATATCTGCACCAGCGGCTCTATCCAGATAGTCTTATTGGCAATGTCATAGAGGCGGTACATACCAATTTGATTGGTAAAGTACACCTTAAAGCCCATACCCAGAATAATCCCCACCAACTGGATATATTCCACATCGATATTCAGTTGATGCTTGATATAGGGTAATACCAACCCCCAAGTAAATAACACCATGATAATCAGCGTGTAGCGGAAAATATTAGTGATGTCTCTATCGTTCTTGGTTTGAGAGAAGCTCACCACCATAGAAGTACGAAAGCCACTCAATAAGATTAGTGACATAGAGATGATATCAACGACGGTGTGATAAAGAGCTAAATCGCTCTTTGCAACCCATTGCGCTAACCAAATCTTAAAGGCTAAGCCTAGCGACATACTGGCAAGCGTTGCCCATATCGCGCTAATGAAGACCTGCTTAACTCGGTCGAAAGAAGACTCTGTCATGCTGTTGTGTTACTCAGTGGATGCTTGTTAACGGGTGTCAAATATTAACCATTAAAACAGGTTGTGCTAGAACTGTTGCCTAAAGCTGTGAAGTTGCGATTGTAAATGTTGGATGGGTAGGTTCGATGGGGCCTAGTGTTGTGCTTGAGTTCAAAACCAAAGAGCGGCTTAAAAACTCGTCGCAAAAATGGCAATGATGATTGTATTACCGCGTTCGGAACCAGCCTGTTATCGACAGGCGCTTTGATGGGCAGAAAGGTGCTAAATAAGTCACTGCATGGACATGACGAACATCGAATATGGTCATTGAGTTAAACTGAGGCATCCAAGCATCGCGAGGAGTGCCATCATCGTCATAAAATTGCAGTAACCCTCCCCAGTCTGGGTGCCAGTTAGGCGTGAACCCTAATACAAATGCAAGTACTCGTCCTTCTTGTTCTACCACATCTTTATGCCTAGTTAAAAAGTTACCCTGTGTGTATTGGGTTCCTTGAGCGCTAGCAAGTTTGATATCGGCTCTATCTGACATGAATCTAATTTTTTCTAATAACTCCTCTGAGTTTAAATAGCGTTTAATCTTGCTAAGAAGAGTGGGGCTATCTGGCGACACTAAATGACGGCCATACCAAAAACCAATACCTTGAGATGCATCTTTATATAAGTTTTTAAAAAGCGCTTTTTGATCTGAGCTAGGCATTGTTCTTAGCATTTCGTTTGAAGATACTGTTGGTTTTCCTGTTTGAGTATAGGCGTGAGAAAACTCAGTCTCTTGAGCTAAGCAGTGGCTAATTTCTTGAGCATCTTCAGGCAACCATATGTTGTTTATTTTTATTCGATTATCTTTGCAATATTCGTTTTTTATCAAATCCCAATTGAGATCTGCAGAGAATGATTTACTCAAAAAAAGCCTCCAACATATAACGCATTATCTACACGTTTTACTAGATTAAACATATCTGCAGATTCGAGCCACAGAAACAATTCTCAGAATATATCAGATGTTACGTTATTGTTTCGATGTTATTTCGGCATTGCTCTGCTGTTTTTGAAGGGGCTGCTACGGTTTAATTGGATACTGTTTAAAGAGGAGGGGGGCTCTTGCCCCAAATGATGCGCTGAAGCGCAGTTACTTGAGCTGAGTATGAGCAGAGTTAAAGCGATTTCAGCTTGTGGGATTTTAAGCGGCAATTTATTGTCGAGTCACCCCATTAATCCTGTTGTGTTTTTGTTATAGCTTTTGAGGTGGCTTTTGCTGTAGCTTTTAGTGAGTCTAATTGCAGATATTAGATTTCAGCAACTCTGTTACTTGCCTATCGGGTCGGCAGTAATCGCGGGCGGTGATTGAAAATGATAGGGCTCTTTATTGAGTTCCGGGATTGAGTGGGTATTGTAAAGGAGTGAAGATGCTTAAACAGAACGTGAAACAGATCTGTAAATGGATTAGTCACGCTTTAGGTTTTGCCTGTTTATTGCTATCCCAGTTTAGCTATTCTGCCCCTGCAGCAAATGTGAAAACCACTATTGATAGGGCTGAAACGCCCGATAACGTCAAAGAAAAATTGATCTTACCTTATCTGTTTAGTACTGATTCTATGGGATTAAACATAGGCCTAGGGGGAATGCTTAGTGGTTATTTTCAAGATCAAATGACTATTGGTGGAACCGTATTTGGCGGTGAGGTGAGCCGAGGTGCTAGCATCGGGGTATGGAACTTTAAGCTTCCCAAGACCGAACGTTTTTTTATGAGTACTTATGGCTTTTTAGGTTACTACCCAGACCAAAGAGCCTATACGGGAGGCGCGCTCGAGTTTATCCCGTCGGGTATTCCACTACCAGGAAGTAATGACTCAAGTAACTTGCAGTACTTAGAAGCCAATGGCTCCTCAAATTGGTTTGATATTAAACTTGAATATGCCTTGCCTATCGGCGCGACCAAAGAGAAGGGGCGAGTTGAATATAAGCTAGCCAGAGGCTTGCTCGTCTCTGAGCCTAGCGGCGGTCGTGAGTGGAATCCCCTTGAAAGTGGCGCGACAGTTATGGCGCTGCGCCAGTTTAATCGCTATCAAAGTTTTGAGTTTGAAGATGAGTCACTCGACGGCTCCATTCATGCCATTGAACTTGGGATCTTATATGACAACACAGATCTGTCTTTCAATCCGAGTTATGGCAGTAGCCAGTACTTCTCAATATCATATGATGGAGGTTGGTTAGAGTCTAATGATGAGTGGACCTTCATTAATCTCGATATGAGCAAGTATTTCTCTTTGGGCGAGTCAGACTGGGCCAGCCAGCGTATATTGGCGTTAAACTTCTGGACGGGCTACTCACCTTCCTGGGAGCTTGAATATGACGAGCAAGGTGGCCGTAGAATAACCAATGCAGCGCCTTATAATGAAGGGGCAACCTTGGGTGGCTTTTATCGTATGCGAGGTTTCGATCAAAACCGCTTCCATGATAAAGCCTCCATCTATACCAGTGCAGAATACCGTTACACCTTGAAGGCTAATCCAATCGAAGATATAAACTGGTTAAGATTTTTACGCTTAGACTGGTTTCAGCTGGTGGGATTTGCTGAAGCGGGTCGAGTCGCGCCACAGTATAGTGCCAGCGAATTGCTAACGGACTTGAAGTTTGACTACGGCGTGTCGCTGCGAGCCTTAACTGCTGGGATCGTTATTCGGTTTGATATTGCACACTCCGATGAAGCGACAAATGCTTGGGTGATGGTCGACCATCCATTTTAAGCTTTCAACTTGTGTGTTTTATCTACTAGGATATTGATAAAAAATATAAAACTTAGCTACTCTTAGCGCTGCGCTTTATAATGATACCCGCATAAAGTTACCATCTTGAACGTCCCCTCGGAGAGCTAATGGCGCTATGTTTAAATGTGTTTGCATTACCCAATGAGCACATTCAATTTTTAAAGTATTACCCACAAACATTAGAAGCCTATTTAATGGGGCAGGCGCCAGATATCGATGCGGGGCTTGCGAGTAAGCCATCATCCATACTGGCTAAGCTGGTGATGCTCATGAGTGGCAAAAAGTCACCGGCACAACCGCAAGATTGGCCCAATAAAGAAGTCTCTATGATAGGGCCGAATGTAAACCATCGTAACGTAGACCTTTATCATTATGTTCTCAATGACACAGAAGCTCGGGTAAAGGGGGCGGGGAGCCTATTTCAAACTTGGCTGGATATAACGCACCACGATGCGATAAAGATGGACAGCGAAAATGAGTCATTTGCATTTGAAAGTCATCGCTTACCAGTGTTGGTGTCACTGCTATCAAAACTTGATGAGCATAGTGTTAGAGCCCGGTTCGATGCTTGGCTTGCGATACATAACCCCGATTACATTGTGCAACAACCTGAGTATCAAGAGATGATTCAGGGGTTTGAGCGCTTTAAGGGGCAGGTTATTGAGGCCAATAAGCAAGGCTTTGGCCTGATGTGGGTGACTCAATAATACTTGCCGAAAGTGGCCGCAGCATTTGACTTTGGCGACATTGACTATGTCAGATGAACCGTATGGCTGACGACGTAGCATGAAGCCTGCAATTGGCTTGTGCACCATGAATGGCTCAATAAGAGCCTTTTTACCAATCACTTATTTAGTACGATTGGTATTGATAGAGTAATTTTATGAGTTTATTTAAGTTTGGTTTAGCGGCAGATAAGTCCGCTACTATTCGCCGAGAGCTTGGCAAAGAGGCAGCGGCATATTTTGAGGCCATGCAGGCTGCTGAAGAGGCTTTTTTTGACTCTATTATCAAAACAGAGAATAGATTAAAGCTTGATTGGCTACAGCTGCGTACCCGCTTAATTACTCGAGTCGATGATAGTGAGTTGTCTAGGTTAACAGATTTCAATGTTGAGCAGATCCAGAATGTGTCAGCAGAGCAAAATGGCCAAAAAAGGCTGATCTCGGTTGTCACGTTAGATTCGTTACAAGCGGTAATCGCTGATATTGAAACACAATCTTGGCTAGGCTTTGATACCGAAACCGCGGCTACCTTTGAGAAGGGGCGGCGCAACACTAACCCCATCTCATTAATTCAAATTGCAACCACAACACATTGCTATCTGTTTCGAATGCAGGCGATAAATATTGAGCCATTTAAGGCGGCGCTTACTCCGGTATTGAGCAATGAAAATCAGCTTAAAATTGGGATTGGGCTGAGACATGATATCAATGCGATGAAGCGAGATTTTGATATCAGTATTGCGGCGATACTGGACTTAAATTGGCTGATGAATCAACTCGGTGCGGCCAAACAACTTGGCACACAGCAAACTGCGGCTACGGTTTTGGCGCTGAAGTTGCCTAAAAGTAAAAAGGTCACATTATCCAATTGGGCTAAACCACTAACAGAACCCTTGAGTGAGCTACAGCTGCAATATGCGGCGGCAGATACTTTTGTGGCATTAGATATTTTACATGCAATAAAAGCTCAAATAGCAGCTTATCAAACACTGTGGCCTAAATCGCTAGTACAGCGATTAGCCGACTTAGCGTGAGCGTAAAAGAGAGAGACGATGATATATAAAGGTCAATTGGTACGATGGAACGATACGAAAGGGTTTGGTTTTATTCGGATTGAGCAGGCTGATGGTATTGACCAATCTGCTAGCGCCAATGATGAAGTGTTTGTCCATGTGTCGGCCTTAGGTATGATCCCACGTCGGCCATTGGTTGGGGATACCCTGTTTTTTCAAGTTCTGACACAAAAAGATGGTAAGCAAAGGGCGGTAGAGGCACTGATTGAGGGGCTAACTCAGACAATGCCTCAGACTCAGACTATGGAGCAGGCTGTTAACCAGTTTGTTAATCACTCTGCTAACAAGACGTCGCACAAAAACACCTCGCAATCGCAGCATCGAAAGTCTGTAAATGGTGTCTTATATCGTATTGGTATTATGCTGGTGGTGCTGGCTATTGCTAGCTTTGCCTATAACCGTGTATTTACCGGAACGGCGAGCTTACAAGGGGCGACTCCTGCGGGGTTCGCTGGGCCGAGTTCGGGTGAGCAAGAGAGTCGTACTGTATTACAGCGCGCATTTGAACAAGGACAGAGTAACCTTCAGGTTCAAAGCTCAGGCGTGGTGAGTAAGGTATTGGCTGATGATAATAAAGGTAGTCGCCATCAACGATTTATTCTGCGCTTGCCCCACGGTCAGACGGTTTTGGTTGCGCATAATATTGATTTAGCCCCGCGAATTGCGGATCTGAATATGGGAGATTCAGTTGAGTTTTACGGTGAGTATGAGTGGAATGATCGCGGTGGCGTAGTGCACTGGACCCATCATGATCCAAGAGGGCGTCATATTGGTGGTTGGCTTAAGCATAATGGCCGTACTTATCAATAGACTATTATCAATAGACTATTATCAATAGCTTAGCTATGTTGACTTAGCTGTGAAGCGGTGACTCTTGTCGTTAATGTAGTGCCAGATAGTCAAAAGGGGCAAAGCCCTTCAGCTTTTGCCCCTTCTGTTGTTTGCGGTTGTAAGACCCTTTGCCTTTCTTTGGTTTTTCAGTACGTGTTCTAAATAATGAGCTGGTGACTATGGCCTTTAAAGCGTTGTCTTTTATTACGCCGCGACCACTTTCGTGTTCGGTATGCGTTTGTTGGTGATGTTTTGCCATCATATTCTCCAATGGGTTAATTGAATCGATAAAAAGCACCGTGCGAACAAACTTACGCTATTGCTAAATTTGTCGCCACGGTGCGATTATACGCTGTTTTTTACTGACGGCGAACATTTATTGTTCACTTTTTAAGCGGCTCAGTCACTATGGCTCTGAGCTACTGAGCATTAAGCATTAAAAGATTAGCGTGTATAGGTAACCAGCAGCTATTGCCATACCTAAGATAACCACTAAGAATGCCGCTATCATTTGGTTCTTAAAGATAGATTTAAGCAAAATTACTTCAGTTAAACTTGCGCCTGCACTACCAATAATCAGTGCCATCACTGAACCTAGCGCCATGCCTTTAGCCACTAACGCCGAGCTTAATGGGATCACCGCTTCTGCACGAATGTAGAGAGGGATACCAATAACAGCAGCAATTGGAATAGCATACCAAGTACCTTCACCAGCGTACTGAGCAATTAAATCAGTGGGAATAAATCCGTAGATCAATGAGCCCACTAAAATACCTATCATCAAATAAGGCAGCACCTGCTTGAAGTCTTTCCAAGTCGTGCGCCATACGCGCATCCAACGACTATCTTCTTTCACTGCAGGCGCGTCACAACAGGCGCTTACTTCAGCTTGTGTAGAGCTGCTACTCGTTGCAAGTGCGGGATCTGAACAGCAACTCGTTTGCGCAATTGGCTCAACTTTTTTAGGCTCAGAGCAACAATTGGCTTGGGCGACTGGCTTTGCCTCTTCTTTAGGTGCAGAGCAGCAACTAGCCTCAACAACTTTTGCACTTTCTTTAGGTGCATCACCACAGCTAGTGCCACAACTTGAGGTTCCAGCAGCTTCATAGGCTTCAGGCTTAACGTAACGCTCAAAGCCAAGTTTCTCGAGCACGTAACCAGCTGTTACAGACACAGTCATGGCAACGACGAAGTAAAACAACGCCACTTTAAAGCCAAAGGTCACGATAAATAGACCTATGATAATCGGGTTCAATAATGGGCTAGAGAACAGGAATACCATCATAGGGCCAAAGCCTGCTTTTGCTCTTAATAACCCTTTTAAGAAAGGGATTGTTGAGCATGAGCAAAACGGGGTAATCGAGCCTAGCAAGGCTGCAATAATGTAGCCCTTACCTTTCTTCGAACTCAAAATGGATTGAATTTTCTCTGGTGGAATGTACTCTTGCAACAATCCCACGATATAACTAATCGCGATGAATAGCAGGGTTAGTTCTGCCGCAAGGAATAGAAACATTCCGGCAGTGTCTTTTGCCATAGCAATAATTTCAGGACTCATAATCTTTACCTTAAAGTCTTTTGTTATTTCCGGAATTACCGAAATAATAAGTTGGAAGGATAATAGTCCGATGAAAAAATTAGTCAATAATTATTTCGGTAAAAATCGAAATAAACTCCATGCATCAATCATGTTAAGCAGAAGTTCGCGTGATATGAGTCTAAAGCCTTGTTATGTTTTTCGCTTGCCTTGTCGCAGTAGTGGATATTCTCTATGATTAAAAAATAATGAAATTTAGGACGTTAGCATGCTGGACGCGATATGTTTAATCGATGAATTGAATCCTATTACCTACTCAATATTTACGTTTCAAAAGCTGAGTGAGCTTGATATTGAAAAGTATCGTCAGGCATTAGTGTGCCCAGCTTGTGCTGGTAAGGCTTATTATCGTAAAGCCTCTAAAGACGGTAAGGCGGCTTGCTTTGGTTCACGCTATCACCAGGCAGATTGCCGCGAGTTTAAACCTTCTGCAGCCCGAACGCGTGAGGAGTTACATGCCGTAGAGGTTAACCAGTTATTAGTTGATAGCGATGCGATGATTATTGATTTTAGCCGCCAGCCGCGCCTGCTAAAGATGAATACACAGGTTAGCTCAAAAATAAACGTAGCTGAAGTATCGCTAGATAGTAAACCGATTGAAAACGAGTCGGTGTCAGTGGTATCGACTGCAGATCCCCAATCAAGCGAGGCAGAAGCTAAAGACTTGACCGATCAAATAGCAGCCAGCAAAAACGTTGAAAAGCGTACCGTCAGTGAGGGCCTTGAAAAGATATTGCACAGCTTAATGCGCGGTAGTGAACTGGCGAGCTCAGATTTATGGGTTTATACCGACGAAAAGTATCGTTGGCGGGCCAAAAATCTATTTGTTAATTTCGCCGACGCTGAGCCAACCGAGAATGGTTCACCTAGAATGTATTGGGGCACGATTTCTCATATGGATAAAGAGGGCCTTTGGCTTAACCCTGCCGATAGCAAAGACGTTGGCATCCCAATTGATAATATCGCTAAAGCATTGCAGCAGCGCTTTGGGTTAACAGAAAGGCGAGATTTCGAGGGCGCAGGCATTATCTTATTCGGTAAATGTTTTTGGAATAAAGCTAAAAACCGAAAAATTATTCAATTGTGGGGTAAAGACTTAAATCGTATTTTTATTTCTAAATCGGAAGAGGGCGAATAGTCCAGATTGATGAAATGTAAAACTCGCTGGGATTCGGAACGGATTTCGGTATTTTTAAGTCAAAATAGGCTGTAATTTGTCGTGAGCGTCAATATCGATAAGTTTAATATATTCAATGGCTTGTTGTTTTTTGGTCAATGCTGCTTATAAAAATTCACTCCAATGGGATATTTATGGTTGACTCAAAG
Source organism: Shewanella sp. 125m-7 (assembly GCF_052977045.1). NCBI lineage: Bacteria > Pseudomonadati > Pseudomonadota > Gammaproteobacteria > Alteromonadales > Shewanellaceae > Shewanella > Shewanella sp. 125m-7. The sequence goes on along the minus strand of NZ_JBRILQ010000014.1, from coordinate 80,205 downwards.
GCCAATGGGGATTATTTTCTGCGCGATGTTTTTACTAGGGCCCCCAAAATAGCCCGTAAAATTAAAGGTATCGGCAGGTATCTCAAGGGTAAAGCAGCAATTGAACTTCGCAAATAATTGTGTGAGTTTGGTGATTAATTGCCATTTTGGCACTTCATTATAAGGACGTTAGCGCATGTCTGAACCGACAGCCTTAAGTCTTATCCCACCAGTGGTGGTATTGGTGTTAGCGATTGTGCTACGCCGCCCAATTCTTTCTTTGATTATCGGTGCGTTAGTCGGCTTGGCTATGTATGAGCCACAGAATTTACTGACTAATTTTGCTGATACCTCTTTGTCTGTTATGACCGATGAAACTATCGGCTGGCTGATCCTTGTGTGTGGTGGCTTTGGTGCTCTGATTGCTCTGCTAGTGCGTACAGGCGGCTCGATGGCGTTTGGTCGTCATGCATTGAAGCTTGCCAAAGGGCAAAAATCATCATTGTTTATGGCCTTTATGCTAGGGGTCGTGATTTTCATCGATGACTACCTTAACGCGCTAACGGTTGGTTCAACCATGAAGCGAGTTACCGATAAGTTTAAAGTTTCTCGTGAGATGCTGGCTTATGTCGTGGACTCAACAGCGGCGCCTGTTTGTGTCTTGGTTCCGCTATCTACCTGGGCAGTATTCTTTGGTGGTTTGCTTGTTGATAACGGCATTGCAGCTGAAGGCCAAGGTATTGCGGTTTACATGCAGGCGATTCCATACATGCTGTATGCATGGCTTGCGGTCGCAATGGTGCTACTGGTTATTTTAGGCATAGTACCCGCATTTGGCCCGATGAAAAAAGCCCAGATTGCAGCAGCCAAAGGCGAGCCTGCACTTAAGCAGATGGACTTAGATGAAGTACAAACGTCAGATGAGTATGCATTAAGAGCGATAGAAGACGAGTTTAAGCATGCTGACGATGGTGGCAAGCTACACAACTTCTTTGTGCCAATTATATTGTTGGTTGGCTTTACTGTGTATTTTGATATCGATGTACTAAAAGGTTTGATCGCCACATTAGCCATAACCTTGCCTTATTATGGTCTACAAAAACTGATGCCATTGTCAGAGATGATGGATCAGATGATCGATGGCTTTAAGAATATGCTACCGGCGATTGGTACCGTAATCGCAGCATTCATCTTTAAAGATGTATGCGATAAATTGATGTTGCCACAATATGTGATAGAGAGCTTAAGCCCGTTTATGACCCCGCAGCTACTGCCTGCAGTGGTGTTCTTAACCATGTCGGTTTTGGCCTTTGCGACAGGTTCTAGCTGGGGTATTTTTGCAGTATCAATTCCGATTGTGATGCCGCTAGCTCAGTCAGTCGACGCCAATATTCCATTGGTGATTGGTGCACTTTTATCGGCATCATCATTTGGTAGTCAGGCGTGTTTCTACTCTGACTCCACGGTGCTCGCGGCGCAAGGCTCAGGTTGTAACTTAGTGAGTCATGCGGTGACTCAGTTGCCTTACGCATTACTCGCCGCAGGCATGACTTTTGTTGGCTTCTTATTGCTGGCATAAGCCTTTAATCGCGTAATACGTCATTTGGTTATTATTTTAAAGGGCTGCACTTAGGTGCAGCCCTTTTTGTTGTCTATCTTGTCTTGAAATCGTGAGTTTTTATTTAGCGATTAATTGAACTTAAAGGTATCCCTAAGCAGCTCGATCAAGGCTCGGCTCTTCTCCGGTAAAAACTGCCTAGAAGCATAGATTAAGGTGAGTTTGATTTCTGGCAGCTTTTCTTTGGGTAACACAGGGAGCAACTCGCCTGATTTAAGCGCATCTTGGACTAAGATGGTTGGCAACAGGGCGACGCCTTTGTTACTGCTTGCCATGTGCTGAATTAAGCGTAAATCGTCAGAGCACAGCCTAACGGTGAGGTTGTCGGGGAGTGATGCAAAATTATAACGGCTCACCATGATAGGGTGCTTAAACAAGTCGTCAAAATCGACTATAGGCTCATGACTTTGCAAGTAATCAGCAGACGCGACTAAGCTACTCGGGAATCGCAATAGAGTTTGCTGTACATAATCCTCATTTATCACCTTAACCCCATCGGGCAAGATCTGGATATCGACGTTGTCTCGTTTAAGGTCGACACTTTCCTGACAATGCAACACTTCTAATAATACATCTGGAAACTGCTCAAGATAATTATCGATCAATAGGCTGAACATATTAGAGGTAATAAGCGCGGCGGGAACGGCGACTCTTAATACCCCTTGCAAAGACTTTTGTTGATTACTGAGTCGCTTTGCCGCCTGCACCACGCCACTTAATGGCTGATTAATTTGCTGGTACAACAAGCGACCATTTTCTGTGAGCTCTATTTGGCGTGTGGTGCGAATAAGTAATTGGCAACCCAAAGCCTTTTCAAGCTCTTGTAAGCGCCGGCTTACTTTCGAACGCTGTAGCGAATGCTGTTTTGCTGCAGCGCTGATCCCTCCATGTTGAACCGTTAATACAAACAGGTGTAGATCATCCATGCTAACGTTCATTGTCCTGCCTATAGGTTGTAAGTGTGCTATTTGTCATTCTATTTAATCTAATTAGCAATATCTATAATACTTGCCCCTCAGATCGACCTTGGACTTATCCATGCAAACCGCAGAACATGCTTTTCGTCGTTGGATGCAAAGCCTCATTATTCTATTTATTATTTTTATTGGCTATATCGTTATTGCCGATCGCTATGCTCCACTCACCACTGAAAGCCGGGTGCAAGGCTATGTGGTTCAAGTTGCAGCAGAAGTAACAGGTACTGTGGTGGACGTTCAGGTTGAGAATAATCAAAAAATGCGTAGAGGTGACCCGCTTTTTAGCATTGATGACCGTAAATACCGATTGGCAGTGGAAAAGGCGCAGTTAGCGCTAGAGCAGGCGTGCGAACAAGAAGACGCTATGTATGCCAAGGTTGCAGTGGCTGAAGCTAATGTTGCGACTAATCAGGCCGCTTTTAATAATGCCAATAGCGAATTTAACCGAATCAATAAATTGGCAAAGCAAAAGTTAGTTTCGGCGTCGATGCTGGATAATTCGCTGGCTAACAATAATGCCTCGCTATCGAATCTGCATGCTGCTAAGCAGGAGTTACTCGTGCTAAAAGTGCAGTTAGGTGCATTTCCAGGGCAAAGTAGTGGCGTTCGCGCCGCACAAAATACATTAAAGCAGGCGCAATTAGACCTTTCTCATACCCAAGTGTTTGCCCCTAGCGATGGTGTGGTGACCAACTTGCAGCTCAAAGTGGGCAGTACCGCCAATGCGAACATGCCGCTACTGACATTTATTCCCACTGATTCACTTTGGGTTGCGGCGGATTACCGAGAAAAAGCAGTTGCGAATATTACCCATAAAACAAGCGCACTGGTGGCATTTGACGCATTTCCGGGACGTGTCTTTAGCTTCAATGTGCAAAGCCGTGACTTTGGTGTCGCCGCCGCGCAGCAAAGCCCTAACGGCCAGCTGACTCATGTGGAAGTTAATAACCGCTGGGTACGTGATGCACAGCGAGTCAGAATTAACTTAACCAGCCACAACCCTTTACCACAACCGCTATTTGTTGGTTCTCGCGCTACAGTCGTATTGTATCCAGAAGACAATATGGTGTGGGGATTTCTGGCTAAGGCTCAAATTCATATTGTGAGCTTACTTCATTATATCTACTGATTTTAAGTCAACATTTACTGAGTTTAAGCCGTGCAAGGGGGGCTGGTTGTGCAACGAAAAACATTAACAAAGACTCAACGGATCTGGTTTGGTTGTGTGTTTGGCTTGGCGGTTACCTTAGTGTTTGGCTGGTCAAACGGCATGTTTGCCGCGCTGTTACCCATGTTTGTCTTAACTCAAATTGATAGGTGGAACACAGGCATCATAGTACAGCTTATTTTGGGGGTAACTTGGGTCTGTTTACAGGTCACTTTTATTGTTGGGTTTTTCCAGCCTTACCCACTATTAATGACCCTAGCTGTAGCGATTATGATGATGTTTAAGTGTATCGCCATGACCCATAAAAGCAGCTACCTTTTTGGTTATATTGGGCTATTAATGGGCTCGATTTTGCTTAACTTTGGCAGTTATCAGGGCTTTGACTTAGAAGATTTTGTAATGGGGTTACTTGCTTCTGCCCTGCTAACTGGGCCCGTTGTCGCTCTTGCATTCTATCTATTTCCTGAGCCTGTCACTAAACAGGCTTTACCCAGCTTAGACAGCAATAATGGCGCTCGGGCGCATATCGATAATCAACGAAAAGATCATGTAGGCATGGTGAGGCAAGCCGCACTCGGCTGGATTATTGCCATGGCGGCATTTATCCTGTTTCAAGTGGCAGATCTCAATGATTCCTTATCGGCTCAAGCTTCTATTTTTATTGTACTGGCGCCGATGACTTTTATCGGCTCTATGGCGGTAGCTAAAATCCGTATCATCGGCACATTTTTAGGTTGTTTAGCAGGTTTAGTGCTGCAGTTAACTCTCTATAGCTTAGCGAACAACATGCTGCTATTTTTGCTAGGGTACGCCATTGCAGCTGCTATATTTTGCCGCTGGCTGGCAATCGGAGGTATCAAAGCGGGGATCGGTTTTTCGGCGATGTCGGCACTGACGGTGCCACTAACAAGTGCTTTTATTCCTGAGCAGCAAGATGCATTTTTCTCTATCTGTTACCGGTTTAGTTCAATCGTCGTGGCCGTGATTGTGACCTCGCTAGTGATTTGGATTGTTCATCACTTTTTAGTACGGATAATAAAACCCAATTCTTTAGGGCTGGAGGCGAGTTAGGCGATAGAGCATTGCGGCGATAACAAGGGAGTTTTATGCTCCCTTGTTACTTGTTACTTGTTACTTGTTACTTGTTACTTGTTACTTGTTACTTGTTACTTGTTACTTGCTACTTGCGGATCTAAGGCTGGGCTGTGACTAATGCGTCATTGTCATTGTCATTGTCATTGTCATTGTGATTAGGAGGCTGGATTAACTCATCTTTTGCCGCTAAAAATGCAAACACACTCCAGAGCACAGCACAAATAGCGCAGATGATTAGCGGTAACTGCCAACTTGCGGTTTGTTCGTGTAGCTCGCCAATTATCATAGGGCCTGTGGCTGCCAACAGATAACCTAAAAACTGCGCCATACCTGATAACGTCGCAGCCTGGTGTGCACTAGAGGTACGTAGGCTTATTAAGGCTAATGCCAGAATAAAACCGCCACCGGCACCAAAGCCAAATAACATACCCCAAACCATGGCAAACTCAGGTTTAAGTAGCAGCCCCATAATGCCAATAAATGCCAAAAATGTTAGGCCAAAGCTGAGCAAGCGTTTGTCTTTAAGCTTACTCATAAACGGAATTAATACTAAAGCGGGTACCGCTGTGAACAGTTGCAACATGCCATGGATCACCCCAGCCTCATGATGGCTGTAACCGCTGTCGACTAAAATTGTCGGCAGCCAACTGATGAAGATATACATCAAGAAAGAGTTTAGGGCTAAAAACAGCGTGATTTGCCAAGCGCTAACGTGACGCCATAAGTAACTATGGCTATCGAGCGCCTGCGTGTCTTTGCTTGGTAGTGTGTGGTTACGCATCTGTGGCAGCCATACCAAGATCGCGATAATCGGGAATATCACTAAACTACCCAATGAAAACGCCCAACTTGGAATAAAACTTATCGATAACTGTTCAGCCATATCGGCTAACGGTATCGCTAAGCTTGCGCTCATTGCGGAACCTGCGCCCATCATCAACACATACATAGAGGTCATGGTGGCAATTTTAGTTGGAAAGTCGCGCTTCATTAAGCTTGGTAGTAGCACGTTAGCAAAGGCGATACCGGCACCTATGATGACGGTCCCGAGAAAAAGAGTGCTTGATGAACCCAAAGACCTGACTGTTAAACCGATAAGAATAAACAATAGCGACAGCATGAGCGCTTGCTCAAGACCACGCTTGCGTGCAAGTTTGGAAGCAACGGGTGAGAAGAAAGCAAAAGCTAACAAAGGCAAGGTGGTCAACATTCCTGCCTGTGTTGCAGACAGGTGCAACTCTGTTCTTATGGCGTCAAGTAAAGGACCTACACCGGTTATAGGGCTGCGTAAGCTGATGGCGATTAAGAGTACGCCAAGCAGTAAAAATGCGCTGCTGGCAAAACGAGAAGGATGCGATAACGTCATAAGTGGCTCCTTTGAGAATATGAAAGTGCGCTAGCTTACGCTTCTAAAGGCTTACTGTATTGAGCTATAGTGACTCTATATTGCTAAAAACGGTCATTTAATGAAGTTTGATAACCCATCGTTACCCGAATTCGATTCAGATCATTATCCTCAACGTGTGGTTGCATTGGGATTAGTTGGCGATAAGGAAGATGCAGAGACACCTTTTCATCAGCATCGAAAGTGCCAATTAGTATTGGCATTGAATGGTTTTGTGAAGTGTAAAATAGATGATGCCATCTGGATAGTGCCGCCTCATTGTGCGGTGTGGATCCCCAGCCAAGTGCCTCACAGTAATCAAATATCTAAGAGTGCTAATGTATGTATGCTATTTATTGATCCAGATGTAGAGGGCATGCCAGACCGTAGCTGTACCTTGTCAGTGACGCCCTTGATCAGAGAACTCATTGTGCACTTAACGGCGCAGGAGCAAGGTTATCAGCAAGTTAGTGCAACTGATAACTTGGTTAGTGTGCTTATCGATCAGCTGCGCACTATGCCAACACAGCACTATGACTTTCCAACCCCCGCTGAACCCAGACTGAAATCCATTGCCAATGCCTTGATTACATCGCCTGAAGATAGACGAACCGTGGCGCAGTGGGCAAGCCAATTTGCGATGAGTGAGCGCACGTTATCCCGGTTAGTTAAGAGCGAAATAGGTCTCACCTTTGGTCGCTGGCGTGGCCAGTTGCATATCGTTTTAGCATTGCAAAAATTGGCAACTGGGGATTCGGTGCAGCGCATCGCTGAAGAGCTGGGTTATGAGTCGGTTAGTGCCTTTATTACTTTCTTTAAGAAGACCTTGGGTCAATCTCCAAAACAATATATGAAGCACAAATAGTTGTAATTTGAGCTGTGTGAATCGCGCTTCGAAATGAAAAAAGCAAACCTTAAGGTTTGCTTTTTTAGTTTAACAAGCTGAATTAATACAGCTTATTTTAGCTGTAAAGCTATTTTAATGTCACTTTTAAGGTTACGTCTTCACTGCTTGGTGTGCTTTGTACTGATATATAGTACCAGCCCGACTTTGGCTGCTGCACAACAACTTGCTCTTGAGTACCAAGGTTAGATGATTTGCCCGTGTTGTTGTTTGCGTCAGGCCAGCTCTCACCAACGTATAACTCCAATTCACCTGTACCATGGCCAGTTTCGGCGGTAAGGCTTTGCGTACCTGCAGGAACGTTAATATAGAATGATGAACGTCCGTTCTTAACACAGATTGGTGCGCCATTGCTGATGCTACCGTAATCTTGTGCTGACTCTGTTTCGCATATATTAGTCAAGCTTGATGGCAGTTCAGGCTCAACTGGATCAACAGGGTCAACGGTTGAATCATCTGTTAGGCTAACAGTCATCGATACACCGCTATAACTTGTGTTGGTGTCGATGGCGATGTAACGCCAGCCGCGATTTGCAACAACGTGTAGTTGCTCATTGTTACCGTCGGCTTCAGACTTAGCTTGTGAGCTGGTAGCAGATGCCCAAGTATCGGCATTGAAGTAAATATTGGCATCACCATCACCGCCTTGGGTGCTGATATAAAGGTCAGTGTTATCGGCTTCAACCCAGATATAAAAACTGCCTTTACCACCACTAATACATTCTTGCTTATCGAGGGTTAGCTTACCTGAGCTGATAGTTGCAGCGCCGCAGTTTGTCACCACTCCGTTGTTAGGATCACTTGGGTAAGCATCGCTATTATCACCTATGCCATCACCATCAGTATCTACCGTTTCAGTGGTATCATCAGGGAAAGCATCGCCATTGTTACCTACGCCGTCTCCGTCGGTATCAAGGGTTTCAGAGGCGTCATTGGGGAAGGCATCACTGTTATTCCCCACTCCGTCATTGTCGCTATCCCTAGATTCAGAAGCATCAAATGGGAAAGTATCACTGTTATCGCCTACGCCATCACCGTCGCTATCCCTAGATTCAGAAGCATCAAATGGGAAAGCATCTTCGCTATCAATCACCCCATCGCCGTCGGTGTCTACAGGTGCTGTAACACCACCATTAATCAGCTCATCGGTGATCACATAGTCATTGATGTCATGTTCTTGCGACATAACAGCCACACCTAAACATTGGTTGTTTTCATCGGTAATCGCTGCGCGGCGATTGCCAAACCATTTCCAGCTTGTCTCACTGTCGTAGCTCTCGCCGTTTTCAAGCGTGGTAAAGCCGAAGCTTTCACTTAGCTCACCGGTTTCATTATCGACGCGATGAATACGCACTGGCGTATTGCTGGTGTTGATAAATGAGAAATCTGCTTCAAATGGGCCAACAAGATGTTTGCCTTGAAGATCACAGCTACCAATGGTGTTTACCTCTGGGATCACTTCGGGCTCTGCTGCATTGGCAATGGTTGACTCATCAATCGTAAAGTCAGCGGTAGCATTGTTCAGTACACCTACGCTCAAGCAATTTAAGCGCGCATCGGTAACCATAAAGCGGCGGTCGCCATACCAGATGTCAGAGCTATAGCTTTCACCCTTGTTTAGAGTGCCGTAACCAAAATCAAATCCTGTGGCAGCGCTGGCATACATAGGCTTACCCGTTAGGTTATCGATACGGAATAATCGCACAGGGTAGTCTGTGGTGTTGGTAATACTAAACTCATGTGATTCATCTTTAATTAGGTGTGGGCTCACCAAGTCGCAACTGCCTAGCAAGTCTTGCTCTGGCAATACCTCTGGAACCACATCTTTAACTAACTCGTCATCGATAGCAAAGTCATTGCTGTCGTGGGTCATCACACTCACACCCAGACAGTTCATCGAGTTATCACTTAGCATCAAGCGATCGCCTTGGCGCCAATTTGATGAACTATAGCTTTCACCTAGGTTTAGTGTTTTGTAATTGTTAGCAAAATTTGCCGTGCCTTTATTATTATCGACCCAAAACAGTGATACCGGAATATCGGTGGTATTGGTGATGGTGAAATCTATTTTTGTAGCATCAATATGGCGAGTATATTGTTGAGTCAGCGCACATTCCCCAATGACATTATTTGCCGGTATTGTGGCAACGGGTGGTGCAACAACATCTGCATTAGCCAAGACAAAGGCTTCAAAACCAGATTCTGTTCGTTCTGCCACACCTTTTAGCACTTCGGTGTAAGCATCCTTATCACCAGCTTGTAGCGCTTGGGTTACCTCAACGATTTCATCTGGGTGCTGCTCAGATAGGTAACGCATCGCATAGTAGCTCCATGGGTACAGTTCGTCATATCCATAGGCCATAAATAGCAAGTTGTAGAGCGGTGGAACGGTTTCACCTTCAAGGGTGTTGTTGGTTCTTGGGTGATCATGACCGTTAGCTAAATACTCAGCCATACCTTCAGACCAAGACACGTTGTAATCAAATGAGCCGTAAGAGCCTTTTTTGATGTAGCGGCCATCTAAGTAGTGCACGAATTCGTGTCTTAGGTTGTAGATTTGATCTTCATATTGGCAAGAGTTACCTACCCATTCATCCGGGCACTGCATGGCAATAAAGCGCGCTTGGTTACCAACAACTTCTGGCGAACCTTCAAGGTACATACCGCCATTATCCGTGCTAATACCAAAAAATTCTGGTGCGTATTTCTCGTAGTCTTCAGGTGATGCGAAAGCAACGACTTCAAGTACCTCATTTTGGTCACCAGCAACAGGAATACCGTTGGTGTTAAAGAAGGCATGGAACTCGGCTTCTTGATCGGCTAAGTCGGCACAAGACTGTGCTAGGGTGGCTTGTGAGATACTGCTTTGGGCACGAATAATTAATGTATCGGTACACTCATGGCGAACCGTTAAAATGTCTTCTTCTTTTGGTGGTACAACACAGTTACCAAAGAGTGCATCGCTAGATTCACATTGGCGGCCTGCAGATTCTAAATAGCTTTTGGTGACTATAGTCTCAGTTGTTTCGACTGAAATATCATTGATTATTTTATCGTGAGCCTCAATTACAGTGCTGTCAAAGCGTGCCTTTGCTTCATCGGTAGCAATCGTTGATATTCTACCCAAAGCAATAAAGGTGTGTGGCACAATCCATTTTTTATCATCTTCAGCTGCCCAGCGCATATCTAGCGAAGTTTCGCCAAGATAGGCAAAGCTACGCATCACTGATAATACATCGAGCATATTGTCGTTGTAGGCTGCCTTAGTGGCAGCGTCGCCATAATAAGCTGCTGAAGCAATCGCCTTAAGCAATGCCATAGTGGTATCGCCAGCATTATTGCCATCAAAAGGATTAGCTTGCTCTGAATAGTATTGAATCGTAGCAAGTAGGTGGGGCAGTAGGTCTTTAAAGTATTTCGAGCCTGCGCCACGTTCAAAATTATTTAAAGCGCCAGCAAACCCTTCTTGAATTACCCCGCCTGAGTCACTAATAAAGTGGGTCATTTTAGCAATCGCTTGTAGCGAGGTGCTAAGCTTTTGCGCTTCGGCATCCGTCATCGCTTCGGCGTAATACTTATATGAGGCGAGAAAATATAGCAGTTGGTTTAAGTCTGGATCATCTAAGTCATCAGCGCTTGCCAAGTAATGAAGCGCTTCTGCTACATCTGAAATGGGGTCTTGGCTCGCACCCGCGATTGTTTCGAAGTCGCTGTAACTGGCTGCAAGAATGGTAGCAATCGTTGCACCATATTGGCTCTTAGAAGTGATCGCAGGAGCGGGTAGAGTAATGTCAATATTGGTATTAAACACAATATAATCACCCATAGGTGGCGGTACATCGCCTCCTGTAATAGTGACTTCTAGTGTGGTTTGTTGGATATTGCCATTAATTTTAAAGTAACGCTCTCCAGCACGAGAGGTGAAAGAGAGACTTTCATCATTGGTGTCTGGAGTACTGCTAATCAGCTCTTGATTACCGCTCCAATCATCACCGTCGTATAAAATAAGATCGGCATCGCTGCCAGTAAAGCTACCACCAGAGGTAGTGATAGTGATCTGACTATTTTCGTAAGGAACATTGATATAAAAGTAATGACCATAATCAGTGATGCAGTGGCTTTGATTCGCCAGAACTTCACCTTGTCGGTCTAAGGTTTTATCTCCACACATTTCTGCAGCTTGTACTGAGCCGATATTTATTGAGGCTAGAATGGCACTAGTGAGAATGGACTTGCGAGAGATGATATTGGGTAAGTGGGCTTTAATGTTTCTTATCATAATTATCTAACCTCAGTGGGTGAGGGATTGTAGAAGTTAGGCTTTGTTGCCATAACTGCTCCCCTAAAGTAGTCGTACCAATTCCCTTGTATGACTTCAGATACTTAACCATCCGAGTTAAGTTGGTTGTTATTGTTTTGTTAAATTTAACTTAAGGTTAACAATATAAAGTATACAAAGTCAAAGCTTGATAAAATTTAAATGAGATTTAGATTCATAAAAAAGAGGAAAAAGCTGAAAAGGTTGGGCAAAAAGTGAGTTCTATCTCTTGCTATTGTGGAGCCTGCCAGCAGGAAGTTGTTGTGAAGATTAATTAAGTTTAAAAGTCGTGATTTAATTATCTAGGTATACTCGCGCCATTGGCGGTTTAGCCTCTGATTATTGTGGAGTATATAAATGCAATTCAAGACGGTAATGGTTCCGGTTGCTTTAGCGATAGGCTTAAGCGGTTGTGGTTATTTTGGTGGTGATGAAAAACAGCAACTAGAGCAAGCATGGCTTGCGAAAAATGAGCAGTTACAACAAGTCATTGAACAGATCCGCAGCCAAGGTATTGAGGCCGTTGCCAGTGGAGCCGATGCTGGTAGTGTTGCTGCTTGTGTTGCCAGTAAGCTAGAGATGGATCCTGTTGGCGAGCTTGTTAATGTTGAGGGAGCGTTAGTCGAGTCGGCTAAAGTGTCTGAGTTATTAAATGAGTTAGAAGGCTTACTAGAGCAAGACTTTAGTTTGGAGAATATGTCGAGCTTACTGCAAAAGGGCGCTGATGCCGCAGCATACGCTAAGCAGATTATTGCAGAGCAAGGCGTAGAGAAAGGCCTACAACAGTTACAGCAGATGGCCACCGCTAGCGAAGAGTTTGCTAGCCAAGATTTAGGCGCGCACTTTCAACAGCTATTGCTAGAGTGTCAGCAACAAGCAAATTAACATTAAGATTAGTGATTGCTCAATAACAAAATGACCACTCAAGAGTGGTCATTTTTGTATTGAAAACAGTGCTTACCACTGGCGCATCGAAACTTAGTTGCGGTGATACTTACCCGAGAGCCATGGTTACTACATTGGTGACGCCGGGAGCCACATTTATTATTCCAGTGTGTAGAACTTGCCTTGGTCTGACTTTGCTTTTAGACAATATTGGTCGTCAATAGTACAGGCGTCTACTTTTAGATGTATTACTTCTTACGACCAAATACTTTCAAGCCCGCTTTAGAACCATCAGAGTTACCGAAGACTTCAAGATTTTTGACGCAGCGACGGTAGCCAAAATCACGCCAGTCAGTGTAACTATCTTTTTTAAGATCACGATAAAAATTAACCGTCTTGGTTTGACCATTATTAAAGGTAACCTTGATTCTTTCTAGGTGCAGGTCTTTTTCTGCTTTGATTCGAATTGCGTCGGTCTTGCGGCAGATAAGTAGCGGAATTTTTGCACCGTGATCGCCACCGCTTAATAAAATAGTGCGACCTAGGGTAATTTGTTCACCAGCGATTGCGGTTGAACTGACAACTAACATGCCGACAGCCAATGTTAGGCTGACTAAAACTGATTTAATGTTCATATCTTAAAGAAGTGATTAAAAAGGGCGGCTAAATTAGTTGTTTGTTTGCTAAAGCGCTAGCAAATTTTGAACAAATTTAGATCTTGCTAGCAATTATTTGGATAAGCATTGTGCTTAAGAGCTCTATTTAATGCTGCGCTATGTCGCATTGCTAGTGAGGTCGCAAATCGGTGGCTGTTAACTGCTTTGTAGAATACGCTTTAAATGGTAACGAACTGTCGAGCGCTATGTTGTTTGTTGTTTCTTTGCTGGTTAAATCAACTGTTTTTTATCAATAAAACGGATTTAATCAACGTGACTTAGATCTTGTTTTACGTCAACATAGCAGTATTAAAGTAAGCAATTGTTAAATTAGCGTCTAGCTCTATTAGCCTGTAAAAGGCATCAATAGCGGACACATGTGAGGAATCAAATAATGAGATCGGCAAATCCTAAAATTGTGATTGTAGGTGGTGGCGCTGGTGGTTTAGAGCTAGCAACGCAATTGGGGCATAAACTGGGTAGAAAAAACCTAGCCCAAATTATCTTAGTCGATAAGAATCGTACTCATATTTGGAAGCCATTATTGCATGAAGTTGCTACGGGCTCTCTGGACTCTGCGCTGGATGGCGTTGTGTATTCCGCCCATGCAGCCAAGCATGGTTATCAGTTTCAGCTAGGCACATTTTGTGGTTTAGATGAGAAAAGTCAGTCACTGTCTGTTGCACCCATTATTGATGAGGCGGGTAAGGTGATGTTGCCTGAGCGTCAAATCCAATATGACAAGCTAGTGATTGCCATTGGTAGTGTAAGTAACGACTTTAATACTCCAGGTGTTAAAGAGAATTGCTTCTTTCTTGACTCACACCAGCAAGCTAATCGCTTCCATAACGCCTTGCTAGACAGCTTTACTCGTGTGCATCAATCAGAAACGATTAATGAGCTTAATATTGCCATTGTCGGTGGCGGTGCAACTGGCGTTGAGCTATCAGCCGAGCTTTATCATGTGACCGACATGCTTAAAGTATACGGTTTGAGCAAGATGACGGCCGACAAGCTCAATATTCATTTGATTGAAGCGGGTGAGCGCATATTACCCGCTTTACCTGAGCGTATTGCCACTTCGGCAAGAACTGAGCTAAGCAAACTGGGGGTTAATGTGATGGAAAATACCCGTATTAGCGAAGCAACGGCTGAAGGTTTTGTGACCTCTGAAGGTCAGTTAATTGAAGCCAACATTATGCTTTGGGCTGCAGGCGTTAAGGCGGCAGACTTTATTAAAGATATCGGCTTTTTTGAGCTTAACCGTGCTAACCAAATTATGGTTAAGCCTAATCTACTCAGTACCGTAAGCGATGATATTTACGTAATTGGTGATTGTTGTGCTTGTCAGCAAGCCGATGGCAGCTTTGTGCCGCCAAGAGCGCAGTCTGCACACCAGATGGCGCAGTGTGTTGAGAAGAACATTCTTAATGAGCTGAAAGGTGAGCCGCTACATGATTATGTGTATGTCGATCATGGCTCACTGGTCAATCTTTCGCGTTATAGCACAGTCGGTAGCTTGATGGGTAACCTAACTAAAAACAGTATGTTTGTTGAAGGTAAGATTGCACGTCTGGTTTATATTTCGCTATATCGTATGCATCAGCAAGCCATTCATGGCACGTTAAAGACCATCGCGTTATGGTGCGCCGAAAAAGTCATGCGAGTGGTGCGCCCAAGAATGAAACTGCATTAATATTGAATGAGTCCTGATGATAAAAAGGGGAGTAATATCAATCACATCTTTAGTACGATGGGTATTAATTAAACTTCCCTTTATTATGCTGAGGCTTTAAGTGGTGCATTGTGGTAAATCACCTGGTTTCGACCTGCGTGTTTAGCGCGATATAATCGCTGATCGGCTTGGCGTAACAGGCTGGGCAATGCCATACCTGAGTGATAATTGCTGACCCCTATACTGACGGTGATGTGGATACTGTCTTGTGCTGCGAGTTTAAAAGTATGCTGCGCGAGTTCTGTTCTAATTAACTGAGCGACGGCTATCACTTCATCTTGTTTTTTGTTTTCAACAATCACGCAAAACTCTTCGCCACCAATTCTAAATGTCAGATTATCACCGGCAATGCGACTGATAATTTTGGCACATTCTTGCAGAACAATATCGCCCGCCTCATGGCCATATTCATCGTTTACCTGTTTAAAGAAATCTATATCTAAAAGTAGCAGATGTAGTTCATCTTTATATGTTCGTAGTGTTTGTTTTGAATCGATATTCTCAAAATACTTTGTCAGTGCTAAGCGGTTAAAGCTTAATGTGAGCGGATCTTGTAGTGCCAGCTTTTGTAATTTTGTTTCGGAGTCTGCGCGGTTTTTTTCGTAAATATGAGAAACACCCCAAATAAGCAGGTAACTAAAAACGAAGTTAACCAATAGTGGGTTAACGGTAAAACCATATTTATTAATGATATCGGCGACAACGGCAGAGAAAAGAATGATTACTGGTAAATTAGCAAATTGCTTACCTAGAAGCAGGTAGTAAACCGTGGGTAAAACCAATACCCAGCAGATCATAGAATCAATGGTTTGAGATAGTGATACGGCGTAAATGACAATAGCGGTTAAGGCAAAAACATACAGAATAACTTGCCAAAATTGGTGCCTTCTTTTGACAGCTAGCACTGCCAGTGCGAACGAGCACAGTGCATAGAATAGTTCGATAAAACCTAATACTGCCCACTGAGGTGCAACAAAAATATTGATGATACCGAGTAGAAAACTCAGGCAGCCTAAAAGAGTGCACATGCCAATTAACACTGCCCTTCTCAGGTTGTAGGTACTATTTAACTCTTTGTTATTCATATCCGTATTAGGCCCAACTCCATAGCGTTGCTTATATGTTATTGTATTTCGCTTTGATTTCAAATAACCCTAACAAAATAAGAGATATTAAAGGAACTGATATGTGCTTAAGAGTATTAAATAACCTCAATTTGGACTATCCAGTAACGGGCAGGAACATGAACTGGTTCAGGCCAATAGAAGCCAATTTGTTTCAGTTCCCACTGGGGCTTGAAAAAAGTGGCTTATCAGCTAAAAAGACTGAGAGACTAGATCTTGACCCGAGTGTCATATTTCACTGGAAATCACAATACGCCAGTGTCGTTTCTATGATGGGAGATGAGGCTCAAGGATATGCGACAGTAGATGGAATGAATTCAGAGGGCCTAGTAGTTAATGTGTTATATGACACGCCAGCGACGTATGGGAAACCTAAGTATTACCAGAAAAACTGTAACATCAGTATATTACGCTGGCCACAGTATATATTAGATAGCTTTGCCAATGTTAACCAAGTGGTTAACTATGCCAAGAGCAATACCTTACACTTGATCCGCGAAAAGATCCCTGAAGGTGGCAAAGCGAAAGACTTGAAGCAGGATAAGATCCACCTTGCAGTGTCAGATCTTCATGGTCGCTCCGCGGTTATCGAAATTAAAGAGGGTGAGCTGCATGTTTATTCGGGCGAAGAGAATCAAATTGTCACTAACGAGCCTGATTATCCAACTCAGCTGGATATTCTAAAGTACTGGCAATACTTATGGGGACAAACTAAGCCTGCCATCGCTACGCCTGTACTTACGGCTCCTGGTGGTATATCGGCAACACAAAGTTTTGAGCGAGCCGCTTTTTACTTGAGCCTTTCAGATAAAGCACAAACTCCAGCGGAGGTTTTAGCTCAAACTCGCGCACTGATGCAAAATGGCGCGATCCCTTTTGCGTTTAATCCAAGTAAAAAAGAGCTGGCTACATGTACGCGCTGGACTAACCTTAGCGACCATCAAGCAGGTGTTTATTACTTCTTAAACCCACTGAATATGATGCCTGTTTGGTTACAGCTCAATGCCGATGTTAGCCATTGCGCAAGAGTTAAACTGATTACAGTGAATAATGACAGCGGTGAAGTCGACAATCATCAACAGCTTCAGGGAGAAATGAGTCGCCATTTAATGGCATGTGAAGATCCGTACAGAAGCTAACATAGAAAAGGACTGAGCTATTACAGCTGAGGCAACATCCGATGGCATGTGAAGATCCGTACAGAAGCTAACATAGAAAAGGACTGAACTATTACAGCTGAGGCAACATCCGATGCATACAGAGTTTGGCATCTCCTCCTCTACGGATTGCGAGAGCTGACGGCTTGCTGCATCGAGATAAACTTCGCTGTCACTCAGCCAAAGCGGGCATGCCCCACTTTGGCTGGCTGAATTTTGCAGTGTTTTAATTGCTTGGGGCTGATCCGTCTTCAGCGGCTTCAAATGTCGCTTCAATCTGTGCTAATTCTTGCTCATGTTAAGCTTTACTTTCTCTGCCAATTTAACTTCACTGAGCAGTTTGTCTCTCTTTAAGCTCGTGTCTCTCTGATTTAGTGACTTAGTTTTATTGCTTATTCTTATTGAGTTGAGCATTGTTTGTGAACCGCTACACATAAAGCCTACTGGTATAACCCAAATTTAACGTTTTCATCTAGCATGCTCGTTATCTTTTTAGTGGCCTGTGAATTTATGAAAATATTAACTTTTATTGCCAGCGTTACCGCAGCTTTGTTACTGTCAGGTTGCAGTGATAAACCAGCTCAAATTGTGTGTGATACCTTCAATACGTGTTTCAATTTAAGCTTGGGGCAGGCAGTGAAAGAGACACAGGCTAATCCCGAATTCAGCCAATTAAAAGTGGTTGTGGCAGTGGATTATGACGCGGGCGGCAAGATGCACGCTAAGGTGAGTGAGTCGAGCGGTTCACCAGAGTTTGATGCCATAGCCACAGAGCAGTTGCAGCGTTCGATGGAAGCGCTACTTGTCGTTATGGAGACTCTGCCCGAAGCTGAGCGTGAAAGAGGCGATAGCATTCATATCAACTTTTCCATCCAAACTGCAGACTTTCCGGTACCTCCTAAGGTAGAGCCTAAGCCCGAGCTAGTAGAGAACTTTTATGAAAATGGTCAGTTGCAGAGTCGGGGCTATAAGCTTGATGGCGATAAGGTGGGTCATTGGCAGATATTTTTTGATGACGGCAGCTTAAGATTCGATTCTCACCATCCCAGTGGTGTGCAAAAGCATTTTTCTGCAGATGGCCTACTCCTAGAAGAGGGGTATTTTGAAGATGGGGTAAAGCAGGGAACGTTCAAGAATTATGACTTCGATGGGCACTTGGACACTTTGCGCAATTACCAAGATGGCGAGTTGATTGGTGTGAATGAGCGCTATTTTAAAGATGGCGGGCTAGAAGAAAAGACGTTGCTTGATGTCAATGGTAATGGCATGCATCAGGAGTTTTGGCCTAACGGGGCACTTAAGTGGGAGACTGCGCTGGTTGCTCGGCAACCTACTGGAGAGCAAAAATATTTCGCCGAAAATGGTGAACTCATTGTTGAAAAGGCCCTAACTGAAGCTAAGGTCATGCAGCAGTCTATTATCGATAAGGATTACGACACCTATATGCACTTTGCCTTTAGCTACGTGATTGAGTATGCGGGCGGTGAAGCTGCATTTAAAATTGGCACAGCAGCAATAATAGACAACTTGCAGCGTGATGGTATTAAGCAGGTCTCGACGATATTCAACGGGCCGACAAAAATGTTTCTGCAAGAGGAGGAGCTGGACGAGTATTACGTTTACCTGCCTATGGAGATCAATATGAGCACGCCTATAGGCGATGGTGTTGCAGAGACGGCTTTGATTGGGTTCTCTAAAGATATCGGCCAAACCTGGAAATTTGTAGAGGCTTCCATTGGCCGTGAGGAAGTGCTTGTTTTGCTACCAAACCTGCCGGATGCGCTTGTGATCCCGATTTACCCAGAGCCTAGATTGATTAATGAGTCACAGACGGCTTTAGCTGCTCAGCAAGCAGCGGGTGAGCAGCAATATTCCAACGAAAATGGTGAGCTCATTGTCGAAAAGGCGTCAGCTGCTGCTAAGGTCATGAGGCAGTCTATTATCGATAAGGAGTACGACACCTATATGCGCTTTGCCCTTAGCCACGTGATTGATAACGCGGGTGGTGAAGCTGCATTTAAGCGTGGAATAGCGGCAATGATGGATCAGCTGCAGAGCGAAGGTCTTAAGCTTGAGTCGACAACATTCAACGGGCCAGCAAAAATGTTTCTGCAAGAAGATGAGTATTACGTTTACCTGCCAATGGAGAGCACGATGAGCACGCCTATGGGCGATGTGGTTGCTGAGTCGGCTTTGATTGGTCTCTCTAAAGACAGTGGCCGAACTTGGAAGTTTGTTGAGGGGCAAAGTGGCCGTGAGGAAGTGCAATTGCTGCTGCCAAACTTGCCGGATGAGCTTGAGGTCCCGACCTTTCCAGGTCCTAGGTTGGTTAATGATAAGGCCGATTAACTAGCATTGGTATGATAAAAAGCGCTAGCAAAAATGGCCTAGCGCTTTTTAGTTACATCATTGAAGTGATCGCTAAAATTAATTGATTTTAGGATTTTTTTAAGCTGTTTAGCTCAATGCTGCCTCTACTCTGTCACGAATTTGCCGTGATTTCTCTTTTGCAAATAGCCCCATCAGCTCTGCAGAATCTGTTTGCTGCGCAAGAATATCCACTAAGGCTGCTTTGGTTTCAATATGCAAGAATGGCATCAGTGGCTTGATTTCATCTCGGCGCGCCATAGCCGCAATATAATCGCCCATACACGGATGGTAGTGTTTGATCATATATAGCAGCAGGTATTCAGGTTTCACATCATGACTAAATAACCAATCAAGCATTGCTTGATAGGCAGCCTGTTCATAATCATCTTCATCGCACTCTAAGCGAGTGGCTAAATCCATTTTGCCTTGTAGGGCAAGCTGGTCCATATAGCCGGTAACAAGCTGCTCGAAAATAATCTTGTAGCTACGATAACTATGATTAGCCAGTAAGTGCAGCAAACGGCCGCAGCGTTCATCATCAAGTAGCCACAAGTATTGGCCTAAACTATGACTTTGGCGCTCTTTTAGGCCAGTAACAGTTTCGTATTCTATACATTCACTAAACTGAGTTGCAAAGGCGTCATAGGCTAAATTCCCCTGCAGGTACGCCCATAGATTTTGCTTAAGTAACTGTTCACGATCTTCACTACTAGGCAGTTGGGCAACGGCGTTAATCACGCTTTGTGCATCGACGCTGTCATTAATGATAAGCAACTGACCTGCGATATAAAGCTTGCCGTCACGGGGGAAATTCTTGTCGGCGACTAAGATTTGTAATTCGTCACCGACATGCAGGGCGATAGTGGCATTAATCCAGCTCATCTTGTCACAGTGACGAGTTTGGTTCAGATCGGCATTGGGGTGCAGGGTAACAGGCAATCTCAGTTTTTTGGGTAGGTCGCTTTCGTCTGATAAAAAGTCAAAATACACTGTAGCATCTTTAAACTTACGCTCAATCACCTGTTCCCACGAGTTATTATTGAGTTTGATAAAGTCCTCAAGGCATTGCTGTAGCTCATTATCGAGCCCCAACGGGCGGCGAGGGAAGCGCATTGCCACATGCTTATGAAAGCTAAGCTTAATCGGTTGATAACTATAATCTAGGCCGCACAGTAACGCCTTGGCATCTTGGCGTCTAGCTGCAGCTATCATGCCCGGCTCTGCAATACCCTGCTCTGTAACATCAGAGTCTTCATCAACGAGCTCACCCATTAATTCCACTAAATTAAGGTAATCATCCGTGCGTGATGATCTATCGATGTACTGCTCAACTTGATAGGTCTGAGTGAAGGCTTTATCGATGCCATGGCTGTTGAGCATATCGAAAAAGTTTATTTCATCTTGCGGTGTGTCGAACATGCATCTGCGGGTATGTTCGCTAAAGGCTTTACACATCAGCCCGATAATTCTAATCGGCGCCATAGCGACTAATAATTGCCAAATACGCTTGGCGATTAACGCTTCTGGGCTATTGAGCTGTTTAAGCCAGAAACAAGCTAGCACCACCCGTTGATAATCTTCATCATAATCATTTAAAAACAGATAGCTTTTCTGCATTGGGCTGATTTTAGGGAAATGGAGTACCGTTTGGCGGCAGATATCTTGGCCATAAAGGTGCTGGTTTAACAGTGCGATCATCTGTTGTTGATTTAGCTCTGGCGTTGGTCCAGTAAAATAGCCTTTTACCTGTGCAAGCTCGCTGTCGTTTAAGCCTTTTTCAGTAAAGGGACCTTCGCCTAGAATATCGGCGTTTTCTAGCATCAAGTTAACGGCACGCTCAAACACGCCACTCAGCTTGGTTTGCAACGCCTGAGTGTAGTCATCATTAATATTGTGCTGTTTATCTTGCAAAAGTAAGTATGCGCAAAGAGCGTCGATGCCGAGCTCATCTTCAGGCCAATCTTGGCTGTTTAAACAGGCTCGATTAGCAAATAGCTCATTGGTTTGCTCAAGCATATCGGCAGTGACGGCACAGTCCATATCGCTATACTCATCGAGCAGGCTCTCAAGGGATTTTCGCTCTTTTACGCTTATTTCTGAGTCAAGTTTTGCTGTGGCGTCGATTGGCATAAAGCGAGCGTAATAGTCTTCAGCGCTGATAATCGCTTGGTATACTGACTCTCCGCTCAGGATATCGCACAGTTCATCATCGAAGGGCTGCTGGCCGAATAAGCGATAGAAAATATCGATAAAACGCAGCATGGTTTGCGCGCTGCGCACTTGGCTTTGTGGTTGGGTGTTAGCTGCTGTCATTGCTTCAATATCAGCGCCATTATTAGAGCTGTTATTGGAGCTGTTATTGGAGCTGTTGTTAGAGTGAACATCTGGGCGAATGCTGACTCGGCGAATGAAGCCGTTTACTGTTTCCTCATCCATGTCATCATCGATATCTAGCATTAGATCTTTTGCTAGGTAATGCAAAGGTTCATGGAAGTTCTCTCGCACAGAATTAAAGTTATTCATCTCCCAGCAGGTTTCATCGATAGTTTCGAAAAGCGACAATGCATGCTGTTTACAGTGCTTAATAAAATTAAAGGATTGAATGTCATCGAGAACTTGAGGATTTTCACCTGTAGAGATGTATGCGAGTAGGTCGTGGCTATTCTCTAGGCTAGCAATAAATTCGCTGAACATGTGCAGACCGCCGAGATACTTATCACGATCCTTTTCGCGCTTGTCGCGTTGGCATCGGAGCGCTTGCTTATGAGCAACGCTACCGGCATAACAACACAGCGGTTTGTTAAGTTCTAGTTTGAGTTGGTTTTGTAGATCCATCGCCTCATTTTCGAGGCTGTCATTAATAAAATGCCCTGCTAGCTCCTGATTTCTATCTTCATCATGTTGGCCGCAGCACTCTGCAAGTAGTGTGGTATAGATATCCAACACGGGATTTTGCTTATAAAGAGGCTCATTTTCGCTATAAACTAAGACCGGTAAGCCATTAAAGCGCTGCTTTACTAACTCAATAAAGCGTGGGTATTGCGCTGGATTAGCTTTTAAGTAATCCCCAAGAGGCTGATATCTAGGGGTTGGCTGCTCCCAATCACTGCCGTAGAAAGCGAATCTAAACTGTGGATTGTCACACCAGATAAAGGCGTTAATCATCGCCTCACACCAGCCATGTTGCTCAAGTAAGCTTAACAACATATCTTCATAGCCGGTTGCATGTTCATCATCCCAGTATGGGATAAAAAACTGCGCTAAATAAATTGCATCATTAGCATCTTTAGCCGCCATCATATACAGGGCTTCAGCGCCAAATACCCGAGTATCATCGAGCCACATCTTACTGGTATCGTTTTCAAAGCGGGCGTAATTGACCATGGCTTGCGCGGTTATACGCAGCTGTGGGGTTAGTGAATCGTGCTCAAGCGCAAGGGCAAATAGCAGGGTTTCAGACAGATAAAGCTCGCGGTCATTGCTAACGATATAATTGCTTCGATAGCCGCCGTCTGGATTCAGGCTCAGCGCCTTCATTGCTAGCTGTTTATCTTGTAGGTTATCAAGTTGCAGATGCTCACGCGCGCCGCTGCTGTTATCCATAAATACCAAGTTTAATCGACCGCTTTTATCAAAGGCTTGATGAGCTTCTAGTTTGGCTTGATAGATTTGTAAGGCTTGCTCGATGCTAGTGGCTTGGTGGCGGTTAAACTCGATAACTTGCAGGTGGCTGAATGCGTCCATACTTCTGTCCTATTAACATTGAATCCATTCCAAATATGCTGGAATGCCGACGATATTTACATGGGAGATTAACTGATTTATTGTTTGATAGTAGAGGTTTAGCTAATAAAGTTACTTTGTAACTGGAAATGTGTGATGACAGTGGCACAACGTGCTTGTTGCTGGCGAAAATTCATTCGATGCAATGCGATAGCTTGATGAATGCGTGGTCTTCTGTATATGAATGGTACCGATTGAACTATCAGCTACCCCGAGTCATATCTAGATTAAACTGAACTAAAATAGTGACCTTATTTTAGTTCTTTTATTTTAGCTATCTTAACTTAGTTATCTTATGGGGCTTGAAACTGTGGCTTTTGATTGTTTACTATGCGTGCTAATACGATATTTATCGTCATCATAAAAAGGAACTATACATGGATTGGTATCTTCTTGCTTTTAAAAAATATTTTGATTTTTCAGGCCGCTCAAGACGTAAAGAATATTGGATGTTTGCCTTATTCAATATCATCTTCAGTATTGTTCTATCAGTGCTTGATACCCTGTTTGGTACCATGAGTTTAGAAACCGGATTGGGACTGTTTAGTGGTTTGTATGCGCTAGCGGTATTTATTCCTAGCCTTGCGCTATCCGTTCGTCGTCTGCATGACATCAACAAGAGTGGTTGGTGGTTGCTGATCTTATTGATCCCATTTATTGGTGCGATAATCCTGTTGATTTTCTTTGTGCTTGATAGCAAGACTGAAGACAATAAGTGGGGCTGCAACCCTAAACTGGCTTAATACTGTTATAGAGTTAGCGCGTAAATAAAAATGCCTGTCAGAATGTGTGACAGGCATTTTTGTGAGTGCTTTGCACCCATGGCTGGCTAGGGCTTATTTACAGCCTGCAGCGCCATTATCTACCCATACACTGGCAACGCCAGGCTCATCGCCTTTTGTCCACCACTTTGCTTGCCATTGACGGCCGTTGTGCATCGAGATGTCGTTGCCGTTATAGGCTACGCCATTGCTCCAGCCAAGCTGTACATTGCTGACTAATAACCATTGGTCTGCAGTACGCGATGGCGTGTTACCTTGAGTCCAATATTTAGCTTGCCATACTAGGTTGTCATGGCTAACGGTATCACCACCTGTGTAAACGCTAGCTGATTGCCACGCAGGGTGGTTAGCGGCATCTGGATCGGTTGCGCCGCAGCCGTTATCACCGCCATCATCTTTAACGGTCACTTTTACCATGCTTGAGGCACTGGCATCTAAGCTGCCGTCAGACACAGTTACAGAAACGCTAAACTCAGTTGCCTCTGTTACCCTTGGCGCAGTCATCGTAATGCTATGGCTGCCTTGACCTGTAAAGGCGATATCCGCTGGTACGGTCCAAGCATAAGTTAGCGCATCGCCATCTGCGTCAGCCGCTTTTGCATTTAGGCTTACTTTCTTAGCAGATTCCACTGCAACACTCGCCACTAAGGTTACGCTTGGTGCTTGGTTAGCTGCAGGGGCTTTATTGGTCACAGTGATGGTATCTGTTGCTGACAAGCCTTCGATATCGGTCACTGTCAGGCTAAATTCATATTCAGTATCAAGCTCAACTAAATCTAAGTAGATATTGGCAATGGCGCTATCGTTGTTGCTGATGGTTAGCGCAGGGCCAGAGACTTGAGTCCACAGATAAGTTAATGCGCTGTTTTCAGGGTCGCGAGAGTTGGAACCATTTAGCTCGGCATCTGCCGGGCCCGTCACTGTGATATCAGCACCGGCGTTAGCAATCGGCGCTTTGTTTACAGGTGGCGTTGTACCTTCACCATGACCTAAGCCTTCGTGCATCGCATTAAGTAAATCACCGTTATCGGCATCAATTTCCCAAGAGAAAATACCAGCAAGTTGATTGTCTAATACATATTGGCCTTTGGCTTTAACCGAACGCTCATCATCATAAGTGATTAAATCACCGCTTGAGGCTTTAAATAGGTAAGGCGCTTCAGCTGCAGTGTCGTAACCATATTCCCACTCTGGGCCCATGTGGTTATTAACGATGTCGCGGTAATCAATAACGCCATCTTCCCAAGTACCTTTGATAGGACCTGTGGCAGTACCAGTAAATGGATTGCCATTGCTGTAATCGCTGACGCCCGTCCAGCCGCGGCCATATTTAGCCACGCCTAGAACCAGTTTAGCGGGATCAACGCCTTGCTCTAGCAAGATGCGCGTGCCTTTATCGGCGGTGTACTTAGTGTTTTCTTGCCAGTGACCATCGTAAAGGGCAGTCTGATGGCCTAAATCTGTGTTCTGCCATGCGCCATTGAAGTCATAGCCCATCATAAAGATGTAGTCCATGTACTGCTGAGCGTCGGCGTAATTCACGGCCGCTAACTTGTCATAACCGACGTTGATAGCCGATGTTAGCTGGTAAGTACGGCCTGTTTCAGCGCTTAACTCGTCAAGCATTGCGCGCAGTTCACGCATCAAGGTTACGTAGGTTTCGCCGTCTTTGCTGCTACCTAGGTTAGGGTTAGCGCCGCCGCCACCTGGGAATTCCCAGTCGATATCTAGACCGTCGAAGAACTTCCACGTTAATAGGAATTCACGAGCTGACTCAATGAACGTGGCACGCTTAGCTTTGTCATCAAAGAAGAAGAAGGGATCTGACAAGGTCCAGCCGCCGATTGATGGCAAGATTACTAAGTCAGGTTGCGCTTGCTTAAGTGCCATTAACGCGCCGAAGTTACCTTTGTAAGGCTCGTTCCAGCCTGAAAGACCTGATTGTGACATTTGAATCGCCGCCCATGGATCATGGATTGCGACTTTAAAATCTTCGCGACCTTCACAGGCACGTTGCAACGCTTGGAAGCTACCTTCGATAGTTTTTAAGCTGTCGTTGATACCGTCACCACCACAGATTGGCGTAAAGCCATACAATACGTGAGTTAAGTTTTGCGCGGGCATTTTTTCAACCGGGAACTTTCGGTCGTATACGCCCCATTCAACGTAATAAGTACCGACGACTTTGCCGGTCTTATTTTGGTATGGACGGTTGTTTTCAAGCATGGGGGCATTGAGCGGTTTTAGGTGGCTACCATCGGTATCTGCAACCACAATTTCTTTGCTGGTGCTCATTGAGCAGCCATCAGCATTACATAGGCCAACCTGCATTTGATAGCGGCCACCTTTGCTGACTTTAAATGTGGCTTCACCTGACGCGGAAGCGGGGCCTTGCCAAACTTCATTACCGTCTAAAAATACCTTAGCAAGGTCACCGAAGTCACCGTTCCAAAGGTTCCAGTTAACCGACACATCAGCAGCGTCTTTGACTTTTATTAGTTTATTGTAAGCCGTTGCAGATTGGTCGACTTCGATGATTGAGAATTGTGATTCACCCCAGCCTAAGCTTGGTGTGCCTGGCAGCGCAGCATAGCTGTTAGCCGCGAGCAGTGAAGAAACCACTAATGTGGATATTGAAAGTTTAGCTTGCAAGAGAGTGTTCCTTATTGAGTTTTCAATAAGGCAAACAAAGCATGAGCACAGTTAAACTAGCGCCAAGTGTATTGGTGCTAACTTATGGTTGGCGTCCCCGCTATCTTAGGAAATTCCCTTAGACCGGAAGCTTTGCGTCCCAGCATTTCTACTGGTTTGCCTTTTTCTATAATGTCAGTGGTATTGCTGACAGAGGAATAGAGTAATCGCAAAAAAATATAATGCAATAAGTTATTGAAATTAAGGAGTTTATACTTTTATTGGTGACAGTTGGTTGACATAAGCATGTCCAGATTAGTCACAATATAAATTTGATATGAAATGAGATTAGTTATTGAATTTGCAGGGTTTTAAAATGTGTAACTTGTGGGGCTCGTTTAGTGGTTGCGTTAATAACATCCAAGTGCCAAAAACTCGGCACAAATAAATCGATATTAAAGCCTCTGTGGCAGGCGAATAAAAGCCTATTCGACTACCACAGAGTCAATGTTTTTACATCTGGTTACTCTTCGTCGTCGCCGAAGTCACCACCGAAACCGCCATCATCAAAGCCACCAAAGCTTTCATCGCCACCAAAACCTGTGTTAGCAAACGTGTCTTCGCTAGCATATTCAGAAGCAAAGTCTGAGTTGCCATCTAAGAAGCTTGAACCGCTATCTTCCGTTGCTGCCGTTTCTGTTGGCGCTTCTGTTTCTGGGGTAGCTTCTGGTGCCACTTCAGGGGTTGTTTCTGCTGTTGCTGGCTCATCTTCGCCAAACAGTGCGTTGCTAATTAGGTTACCCGCTACCATACCCGCTGCGACACCTGCTGCTGTTTGCATGAAGCTACCAAATGCACTTGGTTGGCGCACTGGTTGTGGCTGCACTGGCGCAGGGTTAGTACCGCCCATCATGCGGCTCAAGGTGCCACGCTCAGATTCTTTTCTAAAGTGGTCGACTTGGCCCTCTAAAAAGTCACTCTTTGACTTAAGCTCTTTAAGCGCCATCTCTTGCACAATTACGGCTTGAGTTAGCTTGTATACGATATCTTCTTGAGCTCCGATCTCTTGACCGATTAAGCTTTCAGCTTCAGCATCTTTAGGCTTGTTTGGGCTAGCCTTTAATTTGTTAGCAACGTTCTGGATCAGTTCTTGTTCTTGCGGAGTCATGTTTAAATTCCTAAATGTAAGGATACGTCTTTACGTATTTGACGCGCATCCTAGCCTAAGGTTCACTGAGTACGTATCACTAATAATTATTTAGCGAATCAACAGCTTAAATAACTGCCAGTTAACAACAATTAACAAACAAGCAGCTTTAAAAACTTACAAAGATTAAGAGAGTTTTATCTAAAGACGACACTATATAGCCGTTTGCAAAGGAAGGTGTTGGTAGAGGTGGAGGCGATAGTGGCCTAGTTGCAGCAAAAACGGCATAAAAAAATGCTTAGACTCGAACAATGAGCTAAGCATTTTTGGTCATGATAGCCACAGCTTGGTCATAATGACTGCGCGGCTAAAGATGACTTAGAAAGACATAAATAAACCAACAACAGTCGCTGACAATAAGTTAGCCAAAGTTGCAGCTAATAGTACTTTCATGCCTATAGAGGCGATGTAGCTAGACTTGTTAGGGATCATGGTACTTAGCGCGGCAACCACCATAGACACTGAACCTATGTTAGCGAAACCACATAGAGCAACAGTAATGACGGCAACAGACTTAGGCGACATTACTTCGCCAGTTGCGGCAACCACAGTTTCACCAGAGATATAAGGTGCAAAGCCTGCGTAAGCGACAAACTCGTTGAGCACTAGTTTTTGTGCAATAAAGTTACCGGCAACATTGGCTTCAACCCAAGGAACACCAATCAACCAAGCAATAGGTGAGAACGCGTAACCCATTAGTAGCTCAAGAGTTATGTCTGCATAGCCAAATAAGCCAGCCGCCCAGCCAATCATGCTGTTTAGCATGGCCATTAAGCCGATACAGGCAATCAAGATTGCGCCTACAACAGCAGCAATTTGCATACCTGCAATCGCGCCCTTAGCAATCGCATCGATAAAGTTAGATGGTTTTTCATCATCAGGCAGATCCGGTACATGATTCACTGGCTGCTCTGTTTCTGGGATCATCAATTTGGCAAACAGTAAGCCTGCTGGTGCGCTCATAAAGCATGCCATAACCAAATAGCGAACTTCAACGCCCATACCCGCAAGGCCCGCCAATACTGAACCTGCAATTGAGGCTAACCCCCCCACCATGATGGCAAAAATCTCTGATTTAGTTAGGTGAGGGTGCCAAGGCTTAACAAATAATGGTGCCTCGGTTTGGCCACAAACCGTGTTAGCAATCGCATTCATCGATTCAGCTTTAGATGATCCAATGACCTTTTGTAGTCCACCACCGAGAACCTTAACCACAAACGTCATGATGCCCATGTAGTGCAGTAAGCTGACTAATGATGCGGTAAAGATAATCGCAGGTAACACTTGGAATGCAAAAATAAAGCCCAGGTTTTCAACCTGGAAGGTAACCAAGTTACCAAACACAAAAGAGATCCCTTTGCTGGCAAAGCCAAGTACATTGGCAACGCCATTTGATACCGACAACAGCACATTGGCACCAAAGCTAGTGGCGAGTACAAAGCCTGCAATGGTAATTTGAATAATTAGCGCGCCACCGACGGTGCGCCAGTTGACTTGTTTTTTAGCATTACAGAAAAGGTAGCCCACGATAAGTAGAGCTGCGATACCGAGTAAAGATTGCAACATAATGATAAGACCTATTGTTTATTTGATTAATTAAGACGATTAATTGAGTTGATAAGGCGCTCAGCATGTTGCTGAGACAGCTCGATAACCGTGTTTTGATTGCCACCTTCATCGGGTGTTGAATTCATTTCAAACGTGATGATGGTGTCGACGATATCCATTTGCGCCGCTTTAATCGGATGCACTGCAGCTTGTATATATTGCTCCAGTGGTAAAAAGTTAAATTCGCCTGGTTGGTACGAGTTCTCAGTCGCGCCGCAGGTAATCGATAGAATAACTTTTTTATTTTTCAACTTGCCGCCTTCAGGGCCGAAAGCGAAGTTATAGGTAAACACTTCATCAAACCAAAGTTTCATTAATGCGGGGTAGGTGGACCAGTAAAGGGGAAACTGGAACACGACTATACCGGCTTGGCTCAGTAACGCTTGCTCTGCTTGGACGTCAATCTGATAGTTGGTACATGCCTCATCGAGTTTATGGATCGTAAATAGACGGGTCGTATCGAGTCGTTTAAGGATTTCTTTATTAGCAACGGAGCGGCTGAGATCGGGGTGGCCCGAAACAAGCAGGACGTTACTCTTCATGTCTTTCATGTTTTCTACACTTAAAATTAGTCAAAAGTAAAATTAAAGTGCACGTAGTCTCCTCTGAGTTTGATACACGAGGATGCCCATCGCTTTATAAAACGAGGATATAAAATCTGCCTAAAAGCCGAGTTTATAAATTGGTTTTATAAGCGTTATATTTTGGGTCTAGATCTACGGCGCGCTAATATTGCATAGTGGCCAGATAAAGTAGATTGGCTTGATGAGTTATTGGAATTAGAGTCACATTTAGCGGATAAGTTGAATATGCCTTAAGCGGTATTTGAATGGGGAATGGTATAAAATAGGCTTGGTTTTGTTGATTAAAAGCTTATTTATTAGTAGGTTAATTAGCTGGCGCTTAATCGTTGTAGGCGTTTTTGGGGCAATAGAGCGTAATGATGGTAAGTCGTAAGCCGCAACGTCATATCAGAGTCTCAATGGTGAACAGAGTCGTACTAGTGGGATAAACGTCTGGGCTAGTTTGGCTTTCTTCTTAACGAAATATCACCGCTAATAATTTCGACTCTTTCACCTAATAAACTAACTAGTTTGGCTTCTATATGCATCGACATAGGAAATCGGCTGTCGGGTTGCTTGATAATGACTTCTGCATAGGTTTTAACGCGATTTGATAGGAAGTAATAAGTACCATTCCATAAACAATCAAAGTAAAAATCAGACTCGCTTAAGTTAATATTCTCGAGACGATTTTTAGAATGCCTCAAGTAATTATCAGTGGTGATAATACTGCAAGTATTGTTAGGGCTGCCATCAGTGTGAGTAAACTTAAACGTCAGTGCAGACTTATTATTTAATTTGCCTTGGTGGCCACCCAGGTATTTGTTGAGCTCAATAGTTTTGGCTACATCACTATTTGATACGGTTGTTGATGTAGATACTGCTTTGGGAACAGAGCGCTCACCCGCTTGAATTGTTATGGACAATAGCAGCAAACTTGCCGCCATAAATAAAGCGCTAATCCAAAGTCGAATATGCATGTCGCTTCCTTGTCGCTTATCTAATTATGCTAGCACTCTACTGGCGCTTAAATAAATCATGCACTCGAACAAGCATTTCAGCAAGTTTTGATATGTAATTAAGTTATTGATAATTAAGAACGCCATTGAAACACTATTTGGCGATATCGGCTGATGTCATTCGAAGTTGATGTAGGTTGTCGCTCGCAAAAGGCGACGTGGATGATGCCGGCTTACTTTGCAGTCGTTACGTTGAGGAGTGGTAGGCTTAAGTGATAAATACCAAGAGGGATAAACCTAGGTTTATCCCTCTTGGTCGTTCTCTCGATAACCCATTAACGAATAACTTAGGCTAACTTTTTAAGCTAAAGCTCAGCTATTTTTCAAGCTAAAACGTGGCTAAAAAAGTGGCCTTAAAGTACGCTTAGTTGTACTTAAGTTGCGTTAATCATTATTGCTTTTGTGCACTTAGCTCGACCGTTGACTCAACGGCCGCGGCAATATCACTTTCAGTAAATAAGAAAGGACGGAACTGCTTGCTGCTAGAATAAAGTTCACTTTGGTCATTAAATTGTGGGCTTAACATATTGCTCGACTGTGAGTACGTTAAGATGCCTTTAGCCACTGGCCCTTGATCGGTAAAGCTCACCGCCATCATCCAGCTTGAACCATAACGGATAGCATAGCCTTGCTCAGATAGACCCGATGCCAATGGTTTGCCGGTAACGGCATCCATCACTGCGGCATACTCATGCTGAGGAACTAGCGTATCGTCACCCGATAAACGGGTAGAGAATACGTTAAAGCCCCCCTCGGCATTATGGGTACCAGGCCACGGCAATTTAGTACCTGATGGCGTGCCATCCGGGAGTGACTTTTCAACAAACTGCACAGTGCCCATGGCGGCATCAACATCAAAACCTGCGGCTTCAACGTTTAACGCTGCTTTGGCAAAGGCGACTAAGGCGCTGCCATCTGTGGCTAGAGTGTTTGGTGTAGTAGCGGCATTATTGGCATCAAATGGGACGGTAAGCATACTTGCTTGGTCAAATTGATGGGCGAATTCTCGTACTAGAGCACCAGCAATGCTGTCGTTATCTTGCTTGCCGTTCCACTGTTTAAGCGCCGTACAAGCTGCGCTGATATCTTTAGATAGGGCAGCGCTAACCATTACAGGTGTATCGCCTTGAGCTTCACATTGGGTAATTAAATCAGTAAACACCAAGCTATTAAGATAGATGTCATTAGCTAGTGCAGCCGCTTCTAACTCATCGATATTGAACTTACCATCTTCACCCGCCGCTTCTTCCATCAGCTTTAATGCCATACGGGTACGTAGAGACTGTTGTCCACGCTCAGCGCCATACATTGCAGAGTAACCTTCAAGTGGTTGGCTTAAGTTGGTTGACCAAAACGAGTTATTAGAGTTTTGCACAAAGTCAGTGCGCTCAAGCTTGGGTGCATGCTTGTAGGCCATGGGTTTATCAAAGGCAAACATAGAGTCGTTGCCCGGTAAGATGGTAAAGCCAGCCTGCTCACGTGTGGCAATAATACCGGGGTGAGTTTTTAACAAGCTATTGGCAATACCCGATAGGCCTGGAACGGTAGAGTCATCAATATAGAAGGTATTTCCCTCTTTATCTGCATACATGGTGTTATTAAAAATTACCCCATCGTAGTTTTTAAAGGCTTGCTGAAACTCATCTAAATTGGTCGCTCGGTTCATGGCTAACCAATGATCGATTGGATCTTTGTTAGCCATATTGGCATCTTGCAACATGAAGGCTTGGCCATCATCCCAACCAAATGGGGCTTGGTTAGCCGGCGCTTCTGCAATGGGGCCTTTTGGCGTGGTGTAGATATCTTTTTCTGCCACCAACATACCCGCTGGGCCGCCATTTACCAAAATCTGTACCGTTTCTTTAGTGATTGGCATAGCCTCATCATCAAACAGATACTGCAGGCGATCGCCACTGACTAGCTCAAGGTTATATAACACAAAATGTTCAGCGGTTGAGAAGGTATGTGTCCATGCAACATCTTTATTAAAGCCAATGTTAACCGTGGCAGGCATACCGACTAGTGAACCTCCCATTACGTCGATATGACCCGGAATCGTCAGGTGAGATTGCCAAAAACGTAGGTTACCAGTATGGGGAAAATGCGGATTACCCAAAACCATACCTTTGCCATTTTCAGTCTTGTCTTTACCTAAGCCCCAACCGTTTGAACCGAGATCGCGTGGGTTCGTCTCAGGTGTCGTAATAGCACTTTGATAAGCGATAAATTTGCTATTCACATCATTAATAAAGGCGGTTTGCGCTTGAGATGGAGCAGGGCCGACAATGCGCGGCAAATATTCTTGGCCATCCCCCGGGTTAGCGTAAAAAATCAGATCGAGAAAATTTGCAGCACCTGGCAGTAACGCGATTGAGAACAAGTAATTAGCTACATCTACGCCATCAATGGGCTTAACCCACGGCTGACCGGCACAAAAAGGTTCACCGACTTGAGTTCCCGCTTCAACATCGGCTAGAAACTGGTTATAACCAGCACTGAAACCTTCCATTAATGCACGTGAATTGTAGCTAAAGCTTGGGTATTGCGTTTCCGCTTTTTCACGGATCTTCAGTGCCTTGTAGGCAAAGTCTGAAATTAAGTTGCCGTTGTCTTCAGCCGTTGGCAAGCCCGTGGTGAAATCGATAGAAGCATGAGGACCAAAGTACATCGAGCGTTCAGAGTTAGCCTTGATAAACCCATCAGCGAGCACACATAAGTTGTCTTGAGCCTGAGCATAACCGCTGCCAAAACCTAAGCTTTCAAGATTGTCGGCTTGGATATGGGGGACGCCATAAGCGGTGCGGCGAATTTGGGCTTTAAGCTGCCCTTCTGGGGCAAAAGCTTGCAGCGGAGGGATCACTTCAGGTGTGGGTTCTGGTACAAAGAGTGAGTCACTTTTGTCAGTTTCTTCATAGCCGCAACCGGTTAAAACAACCGTCGAAGCCATCCCCAAAGCGAGCACTAACTTATTTAAGCGCATTAAAAGATCCTTTTTATTGTGTTGTTCCATCAATCATTGTTGATGGATACTTTTATTATTTCGGATGTCTTAATTTTGATAGTAAAACATATGCTTACTGAACTAGTGAACGAATAAGTACCCAAAATATTTTTATCAAATACGACAAAGACATGTTGGTTAGTTAACCAGTCATTTAAACGTTTGCCTACATCTTGTTAACTTTTGGGCGTGGGGAATAGAGCTGCCAGAAGGCTGCTGTAATTAAGATGATAATGGAACTAATAGAGTGAGCTTTTAATAGTAATTAAGTCGGTTTTTAGCGAGTTGTAGCGCCGGAGTGTGCCGGCGCATATAAAGGATTTTATGTAGAGCTGTTAATGAATGTTCTGGTGGCTGAACCGCAAATGCTTGGCATCTTTTATTAGCCTGACAAAAGCTTCGCGGTTCATGTGCACCAAGCTGTTATGATCGCCAGCCTCAAAGTAGATCTCTTTCGCTTCGACCAGTAGATCGTCGTAAACCGCCTCGAGGTTAAACGCATCGCCTAAAGAAGGGATCGCTCCTTTTTGGCAATCGCTAAACATGTCATAAACTTCCTTTTCTTCAATCAAGCGTAGATCGCGGTTTAGCTTGTCGCCTAATGTTCGTAAGCTGACCTTATGGTTAGCTGGCAAGACAGCCATGACTCTTCGTCCTTGATGGTCTTCTAAAATCACCGCTTTAGCCAACTTTGATAGGGGGATATTGGCTGCAATTGCACTACTTAACGAGCTAGAACTATGGGGGTGAGGCACAAGCTCATAGTCAACGTTATTGTCATCTAGATACTCATTTAATCGGGCTGAAATAGACATGGTGTTACCTCTTAAAGGCTAAATGATGCTATCTATTATTATAGTTCAGGGGGCTGGTCTTGACTGAGAAGGAAAAGCGGTTATAGAGACGTTTTATCGTGGCCGGCACAATATGGTAAGCTCTACGAGAGCAACGTTTTTAGACCCTACTCTCGTAATTTGGTGTTACCTCAATACCTTGCTTAAAAACGCCTGGGTCCTGGCTTCTTTAGGATTGCTAAATAAAGCTTCCGGTTCACTTTGTTCGACAATTACGCCGCCATCCATAAAGATCACTCTGTCTGATACATCCCGTGCAAAGCCCATCTCGTGGGTAACAATCACCATGGTCATGCCTTTCTGGGCGAGTGATTTCATCACATCGAGTACATCACCGACCATTTCTGGATCAAGCGCTGATGTGGGTTCATCAAATAACATCAGCTCAGGCTTCATTGCTAACGCTCGTGCAATGGCTACCCGTTGTTTTTGTCCACCTGATAGGCTCGATGGATAGGCATCGGCCTTATCTTGTAAGCCCACTTGCTCAAGTAGCTTATCGGCTTCAATGTCGGCTTCTTGTGCAGTCATCAAACCAAGCTTTACTGGTGCCAAAGTGATGTTTTGTTTCACTGTTTTATGAGGAAACAGATTAAAATTTTGAAACACCATGCCTACTTTCTGTCTTAGCTTATCAACGCAGGCGCCCGCTGCAGTAATTGATTGGCCATCGATGATAATGTCGCCTTGATTCGGCTGCTCAAGTAAATTGATGCAACGTAAAAATGTGCTTTTACCACTGCCTGATGGACCAATAACACTGACTACTTCACCTTTGTTAATTTGCTCACTAATGCCTTTGAGTACGTGGTTGTCAGCAAAGCTTTTATGTAAGTTATTTATTTTAATCACTTTGTTTTAACCTCGTTTCGAATTTAGACAGCATAAAGGTAAAAATATAGGTCAGTAGCAAGTAAATAATGGCGCAAGTAAACAGTGGCACACTGTCTTCAAAGGTGCGGCTACGGATGATTTCACCTGCCCTCATTAAGTCCACGCCACCAATAAAGCCAATCACTGCAGTCTCTTTGAGTAACACAATAAACTCGTTACCTAGCGACGGCAGAATATTTTTAATCGCTTGCGGTAAAATAACGTCTTTCATGGTCGACCAGTGTGACAAACCTAATGAGCGCGCGGCTTCCATTTGGCCTTTATCAACAGCTTGAATACCTGCTCTTATGATCTCTGAAATATAAGCGCCACTGTTAAGGCCAAAGGCGATGATTGCTGCGGTGATTTTATCAACATCTAAAGATGCCAGAACAATAAAGTAAAGGATCACTAACTGTACAACCACAGGTGTGCCCCGAATAACGCTGACGTATAGATTAGCAGGCCATCGTAAATACCATTTTGACGACATCTTCATCAAGGTGGTACCAATACCGAGAATTGACCCCATTATCATGGCAAAGAAAGTGACGATGAGCGTGACTTTTAAACCATTTAAGATGAGGTAAATACCGATTAAGCCATCTTCGCCAATAGGGGTAAATAAAGAGTTAACTATTGCATCTATCATTAGCTGCTCACTTCATGTATTTCGTCACAAGGGCGTCGTACTCGCCATTGCTTTTCATTGATTTAAGGGTGCTGTTGATGTTGCTAAGTAGCTCGGTTTTGTTCTTTGGCACAGCGAGTCCATAAAATTCGGGCTCGAAATCTAGCTCAATCATTTTCAGTTGTGGATTTTTATTCAAAAAGCTAGTTGCGGGTTCACTGTCAAAAAGCACTAAATCAACTTTGTTATTTTTAAGCTCCATGACGGCTTCAAAACCGGTATTGAATGCGGTGACTTGTTGGCTATAAGTCTTTGCCATAATGTCGCCTGTAGAGCCTAGCTGCACCGCAATACGTTTACCATTAAGGTCATCAATACTGTTGATACTGTTATTGTCTTTATTAACCAGTACCATTTGTGTGGCTTCATAATACGGAGATGAGAAGTCGACACTGGCCTGGCGTTCAGGTGTGATGGTCATGCCCGAGGCGATGAAGTCGATTTTACCTGAGTTAAGCGCGACAATTAACGAGTCAAAGTTCATGTTTTCAACCTTAAGCGTTTTACCCGCATTTTTGGCTATCTGACGCGCCAAATCGATATCAAAGCCCTTGATTTCATCTCCGCTGACACCGCCTACGTATTCAAAAGGGGGAAACGTTGCATTGGTGCCTACCACAAGTACATCATCACTTTTACCGCAACCCACGAGTAATAAAACACCTGCTAACCCCAAACCTAAACCCGCTATAGCTGACATCGACTTTTTCATTTTTAGTTCTCTTTATCAAATGACTTAACTGGCAACGACTATAATCGGATTGAAAATTAATGCAATAATTATGCGAAAATAATGACTATTAATTCATTGGTGGTGGTTTTTATGGTCGGTTTTTAGTCGTTTTAGCTTGAATTTAACGGCCTGTTAACAACCGTGTGGTAAGGGCGAGGCTTTTATTGGTACGATTTTTGGATTGTGGCGTGATAAAGTTGGAGTTGAATAGTTAGTTACTATTTTCTTAGGTGGTGAATGGTGAATGGTGAATGGTGAATGGTGAATGGTGAATGGTGAGGTGGTAAAGCATTAGAGATGGAGCTGTACATGTTTAACGATAAGGTTATCGAGATTAGCTTCTAGATAGCTGAAGTGAAATGATGTTAAATACTGTTGCACTTGTCTTTATACAGCTACTTTACTGCCATTTTGTCGCGTTGTCGCGTTGTCGCAGTTTTGCTTTGCCGTTTATAGCCCCTAATGATTAACCCAAGAGGGTTAATCATTAGTATGTAGCTGCTAGATTTTTACACAGGTAAAAATAGCATTGCCTGACTGGCCATCCCACGAGATGATCTTATCGTAATCATGCTCGAACATGTGCACTTCAAAGTAAGGTGCTAGCAATTGTTGTAACTGATCAAAGCTGACTGCCACCATAGTGTGCTCATCTTGCCAAGACTGAGTCACTAAATCAGTGGTTTTCTCGATACTGATTTTAAGCAATTGCTTCTCGCCATCGCCGCAATAATCCCAACCTGAGCTAAAGGTGAAATCACCACTGTCGTGTGCGAGTTGATGCTTAATAAATGAATCGTTAACGATCATCTTTTTTTCAACAGCATTAAAGCAAAATACACCACCAACATTCAGTGCTTTATGGGCACTTGCGATACAAGCTTTTAGCTTTTCAATTCCGTCACTATAGTGAATT
This sequence comes from Shewanella sp. 125m-7, assembly GCF_052977045.1. Lineage (NCBI taxonomy): Bacteria > Pseudomonadati > Pseudomonadota > Gammaproteobacteria > Alteromonadales > Shewanellaceae > Shewanella > Shewanella sp. 125m-7. Next base: position 42,174 of record NZ_JBRILQ010000014.1, on the reverse strand, counting down.
GAATATAAAAAACAGGTGATTAAATCGAGCTTTTTAGCAACGCTAAATGCACACATATCCTGTAAGCTAAACTCAGCCTCAGGGCAGTGTAACTTAGCAATGTCGAGCATTGGCTGGTTAATATCTAGACCTTGGCTTTGATAACCACTGTCGATGAAATATCTAACGTGTGGACCTGTGCCGCAAGCAAGGTCAAGGTGGTTTTTGTCACCATTGCCAAAGATTTGATGCAGTCTGCGAATGCACTCACTTTGTGCTGAATAGTTAATTTCAGCGCACATTAAATTGTAGTAACTCGATAAGTCAGTATATAACGCGGTAGTTGGTGCGGTAAGCAAGGCTGTTGACCTGTAAATTGGGGTGCGGCATCTTATACCAATCAACATTATTTACGACGAATATTGCAGCAGATTGAGATCTAAATCTCGTTATATCAGCATAAACTTAATAAATTGGATTCGCTACAAGCTTGCTAAAGAAGGACTGAGCCAATAGTACATAATGGATATTATTAATCGGGCTGGATAAACCTTGCTAGTCAATGCAGCGGTCAATAAAGTCTACTGCCGTTAATGAGTGGCGGTAATAATGAGTGATGCGATTAAAAGTGAACTGAATAAACCAATGCACAAAAATGCATTGGCTATGCAAGATCGCGGTAAGTGATTTTAGCCATCACAGGCTACTTGGCGGGTTAACCCTTGTTACTCGCTAACTTGAACGCCATCATCGACTTCATCGTCACTTAACTAAGGTGTTTTACTAATATCTAGCTGCGAGAGTGGGTTGCCAGTGGCCCAAAGCGCTCTGAGTTTTTACTCAAATCTAGCTGAGTCAGCTTTGACTTAGTGATAGAGATTTCTATGAGTTTAGGCTTGTGGCTGACATCAACTAGGCTTAATTGAGGCCCTGCAATCCAAAGTACTTTTACTGCCGGAAAGTGACGCAATTCATCGACGTTATTGACCTTAGCATGACGACAAACGAGCGATTGCTCATCGCTGTAGGATCTTCAACCTTTTGTGCCAACACACAGTTTTAAAGGTACTGTCTTGGAACGGAATATCATTAACGTTCTGGTAATCAGGGCCGACGCAACTGCTACTAATAATCAGGGCTAAAAGAGCCATGGCTAGCGGTTGTGTACAATGCATTTTTTGGCATGATTCTTTATGGTGTCATTGGTGATAAAGTTAATAAAAACAACGTGTAGGCTGCTTTTTATGCGAGTGTTTATATTAGCTTTAATCCGGCGCAGAGTGCTGTTATATAGGCCGACTATGAGCAGACCGTATCAGAATATGCTGGCGTAGGGGGCTATTGAGCTAACGCAATAGCAGGATCATTGTGGAGGATGTGAATAGCGCGAATAACAATCAACATTAAGCAAATAACACTTTAATGCTCCGCTATCTGCAGGCTTTAGCTAAAAAAGTGATTTGCAAAAATGTAATACACGCAGCGTTATCGCTAAAATAGGTGGTTGCTCACTTTGTGTATTGGTTTAGCAAATCTTGCAACCCGCGAGCACTGAATAATCTTTAATATCATCAGAAAAATGGAGTTTAGTATATGTTGAGACGCTATGCCTAAATAGCCGTTTATTGACAGTTTATGCTGCGCCCCACACGGTTTTACTCACTAATATCGCCCTTGGAATTGCATTCGCTTAGGGTATTGATCGTTGTCGCTGTCGCTGTTCATGTTTTGTGTAATTCGGCGCATCATATCGTCTAATTGATCCAATTCATGACTGCTCAATGCTGATAGCATCTTCTGCTCTTGACTATGTAGTTCGGGCATAACCTCTTCGACCAAGTCTTTACCTTTAGCTGACAGCACGACTAACTTGCTGCGCTTATCTTCATAGTTATCACAGCGCTCAATTAATCCTGACTCTTGTAAGCGGACCAGCACTTTAGTCAATCCCCCAGAGCTAAATAGCAAACTTTGATACAGCTCTGTAGGCGAGAGTACGTGGGGGGCAGGTTGACGACGAAGGCAACTAAGTAAGTTGAAGTCAATGGGCTGCAATTGATAATGGCCAACGCACTCAGTGATAACTTGGATAAAAATGTTATTTACCTGAGTCAGTCGCAATAAAGCTGGGTAGGAAGTTTTTGCACACTCAGGCCAGTTCGCCGCATTCTGTTGCAGCACTTCTTCCATACTCTTTTCCACTTGCGTTACCTCTCAAAATCAATATTTTGCGCACAATATACCTTGCTGGAAAGCTAAAGGCTATCTAGTATCTTTCGAGAAAGAATCTTTCTTGAAAGGTAGTTTGCGTCAGCCTATATTTAGCTGCTGAAGCATCACTTTTCAATCGATAAAAAATGTAATTGGAAGGTCTTTCAAATAGTTAACCACAACTAATCAATAGCTTACTTGGGGAGGGTAACCCGTTACTACAGGCTACTGAAAAGTACGCTATTGAGTACGCGTGGTAACCAAGGCCTTAAGGCTTAATTGGCAGCGTTTTGGGGGCACAACATTGGTCTCCAGCGTGAAGATATTTATAAAAATGAGGAATGATATGAAAAGGTTCAAAACGGGATCAGCAATATTGCTAGCCGGGCTGGCATTAACAGCTTGTGGTGGCGATGATTCAAATTCAGTGCCATCGGTAGACAATTCTGCGCCGGTTGCTGTCGCAGATGCCACAATGGCTTTGCTAAATACCCCTGTACATATTGATGTATTGGCTAACGATACTGATGCAGACAACGATGCATTGACACTATACGACTTTGTTCTTACTCAAGGCGATGATGAAGTGACTCAGTCGGGTAACAATATTGTCTTTACGGGGAAAAATGTTGGCACCAGTATAATTGATTATACGATTGTTGATACTCATGGTGCTAAAGCTACGGCTACCGTGACCATTACGGTACAAGCACATGCGGTGGAGTTTGTTGGTTCTCAAACTTGTATCGCTTGCCATACCGATAAGCAAAGCTTTTTCGAGACAGGCCATAACTTCAAATTGAACAAAGTGGTTGATGGTAAGGCGCCAGAGATGCCATTCACCAACTTAGAAGGCTCGGTTGAGCTATTCAATGGTGTGGCAAATAGCACTAACAATATTGCTAACCCTGGTGATTTTGAGTGGACTTGGAGTGACATCAGCTATGTTATTGGTGGGTATGATGCTTGGGCAAACTTTATCGACAAAGATGGCTATATCCTAACCGGTAAGCATGTTGCGGTATCCATGCCGCAAAACGGTGAAGCGATTTCAGAAAAGCATATGCAGGGGTTTTCGTCAGGTCCGTTAACAACGCCTAAGGAATTTGATTGTGGCCTTTGTCACTCTACTGGATGGAAAGATTTCACGCCTGATTCAGAGCTAAACCCCAACCGTCAAGACGGCATGAAAGGTTTTGGTGGGACATTTAACCAAGCAGGGATCCAGTGTGAAGCTTGTCATGGTGCCGGTGGGCAGCATATCAAGAGTCAATCTAGAGATGATATCGTATTGGCAGCTAAAGGCCGTTTAGCAGCTGATTTACGTCAACCTGATATGGGCTATGGTTTGGCAATTAAGTGCTCAGAATGTCATACCAAGCAGACGAACCGATTCTTTGTTAACGACTTTGTTAGCGAGCATAACCGAGACTTTTGTGGTGAAAATGCCATCTGTGACGACACTATTGGTGGACGTGCAATCAATTACTTCGATGGCGGTCGTTTTGCTGGAGATGCACTACTGGGTTTAGATGCAAATACTGGCGAGCCTACGGGTAAAAAGCGCAATATGGCATGTCATACTTGCCACAACCCACATGCTTCTATGAATAATAGAGACAAGCCAGGCCATGAAGATGCGCTCGTCACTAGTTGTACCAATTGTCACGACAATAAGACATTCAGTGCTGATCTAGAGATGCATGCTGAGATTGACTGTACGACTTGTCATATGCCATCGAGTAAACACCTTTTCCGCATTAACTTAGCATTCCCTTCTGACGACATTAGAAACTACTCTGAGGCGAATGAGGCGACGAATACTAAGGAGAAGCAATTTGTGCAGCCTTGGAATATCGCTAAAGATAGTTGTGGTAGCTGCCATAAAGAAGACTACGATGCACGCGCAGCAGCGATTGTAGATAAGATGCATAACTAAACAGTATCTGTCCCCTCTAACTCATGCACCCAGTATTGATTTGCTCAAGCTGTGTGCATGACATTAATTGAGAGGAATAAGTGGGATTATCAGTCATCTCCTACTTCCCCCCTCATGTGTTTCATTAATTTATACATCATCACGCTATATTCATTGGGCTTGATTTGACTTTTGACTGAGCACAGTTGCTCAAGCAAGTTGCTTGCAGCGTCATAATGCCGCCAAATCTATCGCTCGTCGCCATGCTAAATACTTTGAATTAGAAACTTGTGTTAGTTGCTATAGTAGATCCTATATGAAGGGGAATGTGCGAGGTTTCAACATTTAGAGCATGTAATCCATGATAATTCTCATACTTTAGTGACCGAAAAGGCAATAAGTACACAGGTCAAAGCGTCAATGTAAGTTGTGGCGGCTGTCACTTTTAAAGTGATATAGAGCAACAAGTCGCTGATTCACACGGCTCTGAATTAACACTAGCCGCAGCTTTAATGCTGCTTGTCACTCGGATAATTTCCAAATCCATAACAGTTTTGTTGAGTCAAGTAGCGCTGTAGGTTTCACGCTTAACGACAATATGCAACTGGGTGATTGTGCTGCACTTCAACTTTGAACAAGAGCGTTAGACTCATGGCACTTGGGCCAATGCTGCAAACCAAGGCGCCATAGAGATGAAGTTACATCGCACCCATCAATCTCAGCAATCGTATCTGATTGTAGCCAATGCCACAGTAAGTTTAACCTTGCCTCATTCGAGCATAAGACGCCGTTAGCCACCCAAAAGAACTTGTACAGTTCACCTTGGGCGGCAACTTGTGGGTCTTGTCATGACTTTGATCGCAAGATGAAGGATGGCACGGTTGCTGAGCATATGATGGACTTTGGTAATGCCTTTATCAATATGCCACTAGAAAGTGCGATTAGCATGGAGTCGTGTGGTATGTGTCATACCCCATCACTTAGTGATCATAGTGCCCGCAAGTTCTAATCTTCAATGACTATATATAAGAAAAGACAGCCGAGGCTGTCTTTTCTTTATCAACTCAGTTAGGAAAGTTGTTTAGGTTGCTCTTAATTAAAACCCTTGTGACACACGTTTACAGTAACGCTGCTCAAAATTAAATGGGGTCATCTTCAATGTACGAACCGCATCGACCCAACCAACGACCATAGGCACAAGTGTCCAGCTAAATGCTAAGTATAAACTGCCCTTTAGGTGTTGACCTAAATAGAACTTGTGTAATCCCAACCCACCGAATAACAAGCTAAACCAGATTGCGAGTTTTTGGTTTTTAATATGCATATCAGGATCGACTCCCGCAAAGGATTCTAACCCTTGCGCAGCATGGCATTGTGGGCAAGAGATTGAATTTAGGTCGATTTTATGGCTGCACTGTGGGCAATCTATGTTCTGCATTGCAAACTCCAATAGTCAATATTTCTGATATCTGGCTAACACCTTATTATGCGTACAAGTGTGCGCCGAAACCTAGGTGCCTAGTTCACAAAATTAAAATAAAAGCGCTAGGTTTGGCCTTATTGAGCTAAACAGAAGGGAGCTTAAAAGTTATGCGAGCAGCTTAAGCTTAGATTCAGTTCAAATTAGCCTGAGCTTGGGTTGTGCTAGAGGTGATTAACATTAGGTTTTGAAAACTAGGGAGTGGCATATAAGTCATACCATTATTTAGCTTGTTGCTATTAATCTAAAATATCGAAATTCTGTAATCGCAATTCAATCATTCATTTGACTGATAATCCCTTTTAATTTGTGATCTAGATCAATATAATTAGCTTGTGTGCAACAAAATAATAACAAAGGTGTCCGGTATGATTCATAAACCTACTGCAGTTTCTGTAGCGATCTCCTTTTCACTCCTTACCTTAACCGCCTGTGGTGGCGGTGATGACGGCGATGTTCAGGCGCCAGTCATTAGCTTAAATGGCGACAGCCCAATGCTCGTTGCACATGGAGCTGATTTTTTAGATCCTGGCGCCTCAGTTAGCGATAATGTTGATACTAACCTTGCTGTCATAACCAGTGGTACAGTCGATACCCGTAGTGTAGGCAGTTACAATTTAACTTACAGTGCGGTTGATAGCGCAGGTAATAGCGCTGAAGTCTCAAGAGTCGTGAATGTCACCGATCAAACAGCACCTGTTATAGCGCTTAATGGTGAGGCGACAATTACAGTTGAGCAAAATAGCAGCTTTACTGATCCAGGCTCCTCAGTGACAGATAATGTAGAGCAAGCATTGGTTGCAACCGTTTCTGGAAGCGTAGATTTATCAAAAGTGGGCAGCTATACACTCACTTACGATGCCACGGATGCTGCGGGTAACCTTGCTACTAGTATCGAGCGAACCGTTAATGTGACGCCAATTACTGGCCAGCTTAGTGATATCTTAATCTCAGGTCTTGCCTATAAAACGACAACCCAATCAGGTGTAACAGACGAAGAGGGCAAGTTTCTCTATCAAGCTGGCGAAGATATCTCATTCTCAATCGGTACAACCCCAATTGGCGATACGGTCAGCGCACAAAAGTCGATGGCTTTAACCGAACTGTTGCCTCAAACCACCTTGTATACAACCTATGGTCAGCTAAAAAATCTAGAGAAACTCCCTGATTACCATAGTGATAAAGTCGCTTTCTTCCGCTTCAATAATACCCTCTCACTGCTACATAGTGTTGATGATGACTCTAACCCTGATAACGGTATTAACATCCCAGAGGGGCTGTTGCAGATGTTTACCGGTGATGCTATCGATCTTGAACAGCATTTCTTTTATTTAGCAGGTAAAGGGCGTCGTTGGGGAGAAGGAGATAAACCGTTAAAACGTATTTTGCAACCCGCGGCTGCCGAAGGTTTGTTAGATAACGGTGATATTGTTAGTTATGGAATCGCACTCGATAGCTATTATCGCATGAATGAAATTTCCCACAGCTTAGAGATCCGAACGATTACTCATACCGATAGTGACGGTGATGGCAGTGTAGATAAGGTATATAAGGAATTATACAGTGACCTGGGTGACCGCATTCATAAAGAGCAATATGAAAATGACTTGAAGACTTATACCCGCACTTATACTTACGATGATGGTGGTCGCCAGTTAAATTACAGTAATGATTCTGATGGTGATGGCAGCGTAAATAGTGCTTATTACCGCAGCTATGATTCTAACGGCAACGAAATAAAGTCTGAATCTGACGATGATGGCGATGGTGTAGTCGATAGCCGGTTTACTGAAGAGTTTGATAGTGTAGGTAATGGCATTTTGACTCATTATGACAGTGATGGGAACGGCACTCCAGATTATGTTAGCACTTATACTTATGACGCTGTGGGGAATAACCTAAGTTATAGCTATGATAATGACGGGGATGGTCAAGTCGATGACTTAACTGTTTACACTTATGATTTAATGGGCAATCGTTTAACGTCAACGGGATACTCTGACAATCGAGTGACTAAGACTTCATACCATGAGTTTACATATGATGATCGCGGTAATCAGACATCGAGTCGTTATGACTGGGATGGCGATGGTCAAGTTGAGCAGATAGCTACGACTACATTTGATAGTAATAGCAACCAACTCGTTAATGAACAGGATAATGATGCTGATGGCAGTATCGATTGGCGCAATAGCTATACTTATGACGCTAATGGTTATCAGATACTCAGGAGTTTTGAAGAGGTCGGTGTTAATAGCGGGCACTATTATTACACTTATGACGATAAGGGAAATCGCTTAACTTATGAAAAAGACACTGATGCTGATGGGACCATAGATACTCGCTATATTAGTACTTTTGATGTGGATGGCAATGAGCTAACCGATGAGTATGATAGCGATAACGACGGCACTCCTAATCATTTTTATCGTTATACCTATAACAGCAATGGCAACATGTTATCTGAATCTAGAGATACCGATGGTGATGGTGCCGTGGATGAAACTATTACTTATACACATTCCCCTTCAAGCTTTAGAGCCGTGATTTACGATATCTTTTAATCGTTAGCAATTATCTTATTGCTGACAGGTTATTGTAAAAGCCCGTAATAAAAAGGCTATTAACGAAAGTTAATAGCCTTTTTGCTCATTAGGTTTGGCTTGTTATTTTAGCTAAAGCGCTAGCCTTAAAGCCCTAGTCTTAAAGCGATGGTTTTAAAGCGTTAGCCTTAAACTCTAGCCAATATGCTTCAATAGCGACTGCTTTACTTCGTTAGACGCAAACGAGTTCTCTGCACTCATCTTGTAGATGGTAAAGTAGTCTTGTTCGCTTAAGTTAAACTTCTCTACCGCCAGCTGCAGCTCTTTGGTCATTGTGGTGTCAGACACGGTGCGGTTGTCAGTGTTAATGGTGACCAGCAAACCATCGCGGTAGAAGTCACCCAATGGGTGGCTTTCTAAACTTTCAACCGCTTTAGTTTGTACGTTGCTGCTAGGGCAAGTTTCTAGTGCTACAGCCTCTGAACGCACTAAATCGTACGCCTCTTTATGGCTATTGATATGAATACCATGACCGATGCGCTCTGCACCTAACAGTGAAATGGCATCATAGACGTTCTGGCCAACACCTTGCTCACCGGCATGAATGGTGATGCGGTAGCCGCTTTCAAGCGCATATTTTGCGTAGGGGATGTAATCATGACAAAAGCCTGGTTCTTCGCTAGCCGCTAAGTCAAATGCCACTACGCCGTTATTAAGGAACTTAGCACCTGCATCAATCACATCATTAATATCATCTTTTGGTAGTACTTTAATGATGGATAATATGTAGTTACCTTTAATATCATATTGCGCTTCAGCGCGGCGCATCCCTTTGACTACACTGCCAATAATTTGCTCGAAGTTAAGGCCTTGCTTGCGGTGAAGTTGTGGGCCAAAACGTACCTCTAAGTACTTCACATTTTCTTTTGCCGCATCTTCAAATAGCTCGAAGGAAATACGCTCAAGCGCTGCTTCTGTTTGCATAACGGATACTGGCAGGGCAAAGCGGGTAAGGTATTCATCAAGATTAGGGCAAGATTCTGGCGCCACCATTAACGCTTTAATGTCATCAACGTTATCGCTAGGGATTGTAACGCCTTGAATTTGGGCAAGGTCGATAACGGTTTGCGGGCGAACGCTACCGTCTAGGTGGCAATGAAGATCGATTTTGGGTAGCTGTAGATAATTCATGAAGCTCTCCTTTATTAAGTGGGTATACCAATCTAAGTTCATCAGTGCTCAAGTGTCGCACAGCAACAATGCAGCAAACTTATTAAATTAGCATTACATAAAGTAAAGTCTTCATAATCAAGAATTTAGGGTTCTTGGTAGAAACTCTCAAACCATATCATTGAGATTATACGAAGTGTTAAGCGTAAATATTAGCATTCATTTACCCAGTTGCGAAAGATCTCAATAACAAATAACTGCAAAGTATTCTTCATTTAGCCGCAAGATTAGGGTAGGAGTAATAGCTTATGTGGTGAGAGTCATCATAGCCAAAAGACAAAGGAACTTGTTCTTCTGGCTAGTATTGATTGCATATGACTTCGTTGTTTATGGCTTAGCTGTTTATGAATGAGCTTAGTCGTGATGTGCTTTTAGCCTTTGGAATAAAACATCTTTTAGGGTAGCGCGTTGCACCTTGAGTTGATGCATATGCTCGTCATCGGTAGGGCTACCGGCAATTTCTAGCTGACGAATGTCATAATCGAGCAGGTGGTATTGCTTGGACAGTTTGTCGAACTCTTGGTCGGTATAGTTTAAATAAACAATGTCTTGTTTAAACTCTGGGAAGTCGAAAATAAGCGCATGATTTTCATTTAACATAGATGCTCCTTGAAAGACTGAACTGGTTTATTTTAGAACTGAAATCACTATAGCACCATGAAGCAGAGTAAATAGTTAGCTTTTGGATATTTTAGCGATCCAGTTAACAAAAAAATTCCCTTTCTGCGCTGAGCGAAGCCTGACATAAAGGGGGGAGTGTTATTATCTTTAGGGCCGAGCCGTTCATTGATTCAATTAATAACGAATAAAGCATCTGTCGCGGCCATTAATGCGACTCAGATAGGTGGGAGCCGTAGGCTTAGCTTTTTAACAAGGTTCGAGTACAGAGGTGCAATTCCTCAGTCAGCTAAAAAGGTATAGCTTTCCTGTGTTTTTAATTCCGTTAACGGGTTTCCCCGTTTAACCTGAACGGTAACGGGTATAACCAAAATACAATAGGCTGGCGGCAAGCCAACTGCCAAGAGAAAACAAAATAATTTCCCACCCCGCCATAAGCATCATTAGCAGCGTAAAAGAGACTGAAAATATGGGTATCGCATAGCCAAATGGAAGGTGGAATTGCGCAGGTGCCGCCTGACTTCTGCGTAACTTAATGACGGCTAAAGCGACCGGAATATATTGCAAAAATACGGCCGCGGTCATTAATGTGGCTAGCAGTAAAAAACCACCACTTAAGAAAGTAAGTAGCACGACCGTCGTGGTTAATGTAATGGCTACGCCATAACTACCACGCGGGTTTACCCTCGCTAATCCCATCGGCGCAAACCCCTGCTCAGCTAATGCAGCCAAGAGAATTGGCGTATTAAATATGCCTGAAAAGGCAACGCCTAATATAGAAATTAGCGTCGCTAACGTAATAAACCACAAGCCACTTGCTCCCCAAAGTTGCTGGCTTGCACTGGCAACAGGCACACTCGTATGGCTTAGCGCGGGCCCCAGAATGCCGATGCAGATCCACATAATCAACAGATAAAATAAAGTGCAGACACTCACTACAACCAATAATGCAATCGGTAGATTCTTTTTCGGGTTACGCATATGTGCAGCGGCAATAGGTAGGCTTTCAAAGCCAGTAAAGGCAAAAAACAACACCACAAAAATACTGCCTAATCGCTCACCGTATAAGACATCAGAGTCAAGAGTGACAGGTACAAAGGGGATGAAGTTTGTATGCTGTACTGCCGAAAGCCCAAAAAGAATAAAGATCGTTAACGCTAATAATTTTGCGATTGATGAAAAGTCTGACACCCGTCTTGAGCTTTTCACTCCTAAATATGAAATAAAAAACAGCATAACAATTAAGGAGCAGCCCACTACATTATAAAGCCATGGCTCAGCTAGCAGGGGGAATAACGGTTTGGCCGCAGTGAGTAATGCCGCAAAAGAACTGGCAATGCCTAGGCATGATGCAACCCAAGTTAGGGTGCCGACGATAAACCCCGCATAATCACCAAATGCCGCACGAACATAAACATAGGAGGAGCCATTTTGGCTGACGCGTGATGATAGCTCTGCAAAACATAGTGCTAGAGACATGACTAACAGTGCGCACAGTAGAAAAACCAAAATGGAAGATGGACCGAGTGCTTGGTAAGCATCGCCAGGTAGCAGAAAAATACCTGATCCAATGATAGCGTTAATGCCTAACAAAATAATCGATTTGAAGCCAAATAGTGTTTTTTCTTTTTGCGGGTTAGTACCAATCCGCGTTGCCATGGTTCATCCTTTTCGTATTAAAGTTTCCCTTTTAAAGCAGGTGTTACAGGCCTAGTTGTGCTTAATATACCCAAGTTACCTCAAGATGCAGGATTCAGAGTGATCTCAGCGTGTTTAATTCAAGGAAAATGAGTGCTGGAATGGCATTCCCTTTTTAAACTTATTTGACACAGAAGTAGATACGCTGAGTCACTCCCGAAGGGCGAGTTTTATTGGCTTTTACTCTGCGTTGCCGATTTTTAACGTAGAGCGACTATGCTTACAAATTTGCGCCTTGATTAGCAGCCAATAAATTCTCGCTGAAACGAGCATCTTGAAGTAGCTTGGGTATATGATGGCTCTGTCCTTTGCGCTACCACCATGAGCGTTGCTAATTAAATGAACTAAAGTTTAGATAAATATAGTTCTAATTCTGCCCTCTTGTAGGCTAACCATCGCATCTGTTTCGAATACATAAAATATCGATTTAAAATAGAAGGTTACGTGTCTTGGGGTTTAGGTGGGAAATCACGAACATGCACATCCATTTGCGGGAAGGCAATTTCAATCTCGTGCTCTCGGAACAAGCGATCAATGTTTTTATTGATGATATGAACCGTTGATAGACGTAATTCAATCGCAGTGATATGCACTCTCAATTCAAAATCAAGACTACTTGCCCCAAATGTTCTGAACACCACGGAAGGTTGTGGTTCGGGTAACACCAATGGGTGCTCATCTGCAATTTGGTACAGCAAGGTCTCCACTTGATCGATATCAGAGCCGTAAGCGACTCCAATAGGAATGACGATTCTGGTGATGGGACTCGTCAATGACCAGTTAATTAGCTTTTCTGTAATAAAGGTCTTATTTGGCACCACTATTTCTTTGTTATCCCAATCAATAATGGTGGTTGCACGGGTCTGAATTTTACTGACTGTTCCCGATAAATCATTAATAGTGACAATATCGCCAATACGTATTGGCCGTTCAAACAAGAGAATCAAACCGGAAATGAAGTTAGCGAAAATTTCTTGTAATCCAAAGCCTAAGCCAACGCCGAATGCGGCGACCAGCCATTGCAACTTAGACCATTGAAAGCCCAAGATGGAAAATGCGGCCATTAAGCCTCCCATCAAGATCACATAGCGTAGCAAGGTTGTCACGGCATAGCCTGCACCTGGAGCCAAATCAAGACGGCGTAGGACCAACAGCTCTAAAATTCCCGGTAAGTTTCGTACTCCAACAAAGGTTACGATTAATGTCACCATTGCATAAAGCAATGATTGCAGAGTCACATCCACTAGCTTCACACCGGTTTCCGTGATCTCGTTTACCTGCCATACCACGATGCTATCTAACCAGCTGGTCATCTCCAATGCACTTGACCACAGGGTTAACACCGCAACAATTAAGCCTATCAAGGAAAAACCACGTAATAAGGTTAATGATTGCTCACTTATCTGCTCACTCGCTAAGCTGCGTTCTTCCACATCAGGAATCGTTTCTCTTAGCTCGGCAATTTCGGGTATTTCATCTGTTTGCTCTTGTTCTTGTTGCTGGGCAATCAGCTCTTCGCGTCGGGCTAGCAATCGTTGGTAGTTAAGTTGCCTATGCTCTAGCTTTAACCAGCGCTCTCCCATTTGATAGGTGAATAGCACTGCTAACACCACGTAAATAGTGAGTTGCTGATAGATAAGTAAAATCCATGACGCAATATAGAGCCCCATGACCGCCATAACGATAATGGTGATAAACGAGCCGATAATCACAAAACGAAATAGATAGAGAGAAAATCCTCGATTGAGAGGCGCGGGTAACGTGGAGGGCAAATGGTTTTCCTTCAACAGTGAAATAAACACCGTCATCATGACCCCCATCAGTAATAGGAACAGCACTCGTGATATTTCTGCTTCATGGATACCAGATATAAGCTCTGCAGCAAAAATACACATCAATAAAATGATAAACGGCCAGCGAATGCGTTGCGTTCCTCGGTGCAGGTAGTCACAAATATTTTCAGGCCAATTTAGGTGTAAAGCTAATACGCCCTGCTTATAACTTAGGGCGTTAATGAGTTCGACGACAAACAGGCCTGATGCACTGGCGAAAATGAGTGTACTGAGCTCATTCGAAGTTGGTACAGGCCAAAGCCAATAGACTAACCAAGTCGTTATCACATACCAAATAGGTAAAATAAGCGCACGCAGGATTGCTAATGCAAATAACGAAAAAGTAAAGTAAAAACGGTCTTTTAATGGGTGACCAAAGACCTTATGGAGCTCATCTTTACGTCGTGCTGCGTATCGATTGAGTCGTGCAGTCATATAGATAAGAAGGCTGGTGTATAAAGCAAACACTGTAGCCAATATTATCGACTGCCTTTGTGTCACTTTATCGAACATGTCTTTAAATGATTTATTGGTTCCAAACCAAATTTCTTCTTTAAAATCGGTAAGGTGCTGCCAGATAGGTACGTTGCTGCGCGTCCATAACTGCTGTTCTTTTAAAAAGCTGCGAGCCTTTTCAACTGTTTGCGCATATTGGTCTTTGACTAATTTTAATTGGCTCAATGCAGAAATAAGTTTTTCATAGTCCTTTGTCAATTGAGCTAATAATTGATCTAATAACGCGGCTAACTTATCAGGGGCTTTATCGCTCGCTTTATCTGCGGCAGTAGTACTTTCTAGTGCATTATCTCTTATCTGACCTATTTCGTATTTGCGAATGTGGGCTTTGGCAATACCGTCTGGGATATATCGAGTGTCCACTTTGGAAGGCAGGCGTTGCAACTGTGCTCGAATGGAAGCGCCAAAAGCGGTGCTGTCACGCAACCAGGCTAGGTTCGTTTTTATCAAGCGCTGTTCATCGGTTAAACTGCGCTGTTCCGACTCTATTTTTTGATAAGCGATCCGAGCTTTATCTATTTCTGCTAATACCTGTTCTAATTCCAAAGTATATTTTTTGAGTTGTTCTATCTGTTGTTGATCTTGTGCATCGCCTTGGGCTGACTCCTCACTAACCTGTCTTGCTTTTTCAATCAGTGTTTTAACTGAAGCTTGTTCAACTCGCGTCAATTTATCTTGTAATTTAATCAGTATTGGCGAGGCTGTTTGAATTTTTTGGTCCAACAATTGTTGCTCTAAACGCAGCAATTCAGTGCGTTCGTCTAAACTTTGTAACTGAGCGGAAGTTACTTGTCGTTGAAGTTTGAGCATGGCCAAATGGGTTGACTCAAGCCACTGATCTAACTGACTGCCTGTATCGCTTTTAATAATAGAGGCTTGTTCGATTTCTCGATCTGTTTGCGCAAGAGATTGGGGCAGAGCCGTTCTTGCATTAACCAGCTGTTTACTTTGATCACTATTGGATTGATAGGTTGAGCGCCACTCAGTCACAGCAGCCTCTAGTGTTGCGATAGATTGAGAAAGATCGCTGTACTTATTTTGTTGTCGAAAATTAAAGATCTCTAGCTGCTCTACGTCGGTTATTTTTTTTAGTAACCGCTCTCGCTGCACCGGAAACTGGCTGACAATATTTCGATATTTGTCGCGTTCGGCTTTCTGTTTTTTGTAGCCATTAACCCGGGAGAGTAAGGTCTCATATTGGTTAATTAAGGCTTCACTTTTTGGGGATTCACTATTAAGGCGAGTGATTTCACTTTTTAAAAAAGTGGCATCAGGTAGGGTTTGGGCGCTTGAGGGCATAGATAACAGCATTACCGACAAAAATAGGTAAAGCCAGCATAGTCGTCCTTTGCGCTTGAACTTGGTTACTCGACTCACGTACTTTCCCCATTTTCACTTTATTATCCATAGATATAAGTGTATACGGCTTGGCAAAAGCTGCAGGAAGTATCCCAAGATTTAAGTCGATTAATTTTGTTGTGTCACTAGGCTAGATAGTCACGTTGCGAATATAAAAATTGCAGGACTAGGTAAAATAGCTTGCTTACCACAGAGGCTTAGTGGCTCAGTAAATAGGGTATGGCTTCATAAACAGATACACTTTCTCAATATCCACTCCTTCACCTCGAAAAATCCTCAACCTGAATAACTGGATTTGATTGAAACGATTTTATTTCATAACAGGAAACATGGTGTCAGGGGTACTGCTTGTCTTTATTTACAATGGCTTGATGTTATTTCACAGCGGAGCCCGCAGCTAACCTGCTTTAAGGGGGTTTTACAGGGAAATAATTTGTACCTATAGTTAATTCAAAATGTGGTCTGTATTGATGTCGATACTATTTTATTTGTACGGATAACATACCGGAAATGAGTTTATTGAACGGAGCTGTATATGGCACTTCATAAAAGTAAGGCGGAGCTATTTCCCTTACTTCACCTGCTTGATGATTTTAGCCGTTTTCAACTACACAATGGCTTTATTCAAACATTAGCTGAAAAAGATTTGCGTCTTCAGGCTCCACCTTCTGTGGAGCTAGATGAGTCATCTGTTATACCTTGTGTCAGTGTTTATGACGATTCACTTCATGAAAACACCTCTGCTTTGCAGCAATATTTTTGCAGTAAAAGTGCAGACGATAATGCCGCCATCCAGCAGATTTTTCAAACGCTAAGCCCGGTAAGCCACCTATCGGAAAGTCGACATAAAAGACACTATCGGTTGGTTGCTTTCGCTGAAGAGGAAAAGCGCACGCCAGTGGCTTTTGTGACCTTTAATGTTGGCTTACTCGACTCTTGGTATTCAGACGATAATACCTGTCATGACCGGCAAATTGGTGGCTGTTGTTACTTATTATATGCCTATGTGGTACCAGAGTGGCGTCACCTAGGCGTGGGGAGTTGCCTGTTTCATCTGATCTCAAACTTTTTTTGGTCCCAGTTACAGTTTATCGATGCGCAGGCTAAGTCCCATGATTTAACTATGGTGCCTTTGGTTTATGAGAGCGAAGCGGCAAAAGGAGCTGAGGGGTTATTGAGTCAAGTGGCCATGAATATTAATCAGTATAAGGCGTTATCATTAACCCATGATAAATCCTCGACAAGGGTAAAGCCTTGTATGAGTAATGTTTTCTAGCTCTTTATTTTAGATCTGCACTTGGTTTCCTCTATGCCCATGCCTTTACGCACTGGGTAATATTCTACTTGCTCTCGTTCCTATTGACCGTCCTATATCACGCCGAAATTGCGTGATATAGAAGTTCAAACTTTAGACTTTAAGATCTAATCTGCAGCCGCCGGCAATGAGGTTTCTTTTGATTACTGTATCCAAGTAACTCTCGGCTTGCCCTACGGGAGCGCAGAATCGAGCATCTTGTGGTTATTTGGGTAAAAGTATCGATGCACTTACTCGTGGTTTCTATCTGGTTATAAGGAAATGTTTACAGTTAGCTCTTTGGGTGTTTTCTGTATGAGTCAGGCTCTAGGCTTATGTTCTGTTAGAATACTGCGCATAATAATACCTATAAGCACGTTTTTTGGAGCTCATGAAAGAATTTATCATTATTGGCGCGGGTCAGTCTGGACTGTCTATGGCCTATAACTTGTCTAAGCATAATCAAGATTACTTGATTTTAGATGCCAACGAACACATTGGTGCACCTTGGTTAAAGCGCTGGGATTCTCTAAAGTTGTTTACTCCGACTGAATATAACCACCTACCAGGGATGCCATTTCCGTTCCCTAAAGGGTATTACCCCAATAAATATGAAGTGGCAGATTACTTAAAGAGTTATGCCGAGACGTTTTCGATACCTATTGAATTCAATCAAAGAATTACTTCGGTAAAGAAAGTCGATGGTATTTTTGAGATCACCAGTGACACCGCCAGCTATCAAGCCAAACAACTCATTATCGCCACCGGCCCTTTTCATACTCCCTATACGCCGCCTTGCCATGTCAATATCGCAGAAGATATTACTCAATTACACAGTGAAAACTATAAAAGCCCTGCACAGCTACAAGAGGGTGACTGTTTAGTGGTTGGAGCGGGTGATTCTGGCGTGCAAATTTTATCAGAAATTGCCGATACCGGGCGCAAAGTTCACTTCTCTGGTACAGATAAAATCACCGCTATTCCGCAGTCATTTTTAGGTAAAACGCTATGGTGGTGGTTTACTCATATTGGCTTTTTATCGGTTAACCGTTTTAGCAAAATAGGCAAATGGTTGAGTAAGGGCGGGCAGCCTGTTATCGGTACTGATGTGAAATCTCTTTTGGCAAAAGAAAATGTGATTCATATGGGCAGAACATTGTCAGCTGATGCAAGTAGTATCAAGTTTCAAAAAGGCAGTATCAGCAGTATCAAAAACATTATTTGGGCTACCGGTTTTAAACCCAATTTCTTTTGGATTGAAGATATCTCTTTTGATGAGATGAACTACCCGAGTAATTATCGCGGCGTGAGTAAAGACGTTGATGGATTGTATTTTATTGGTCTGCCTTGGTTGTATACCCGCGGCTCTGCAACACTCGGCGGTGTTTGGAAAGATGCTAAATACCTGATGACTCATATTCAGGAAAGTAAGTAAACGTAATAGCAAAGTCCCACTGATAGTGTTATCAGTGGGACAATACTTGAATTCCATCTTACTCTTTCTTCGACCCTGCACGCTTGGTACAAGCGTGTTGAGGACTCTTATGGCTTTTTGTTTTAGGCCTACGGCCACCGAACAAACAAGTTTGTTCTTCCGTTCAAGGCTGTTTGCTTTAGGCCTATGGCCGCCGAACAAACAAGTTTGTTCTCCCGCTCAAGGCTGGCTCTTTACTCTGGATCATAGTCAAGCACTGGGGCTAACCATCTTTCCGTGTCTTCAATGCTCATACCTTTACGTGCTGCGTAATCTTCTACCTGATCGCGGCCAATATTGGTGACGCCAAAGTAGCGGGATTTAGGATGGGCAAAGTACCAACCCGATACTGCAGCCGTTGGGAACATGGCATAACTTTCGGTGATGTTAAGGCCAATGGTTTCATCTGGCTTTAATAAATCCCACAGCAGGCCTTTCTCGGTATGATCAGGACATGCAGGATAGCCTGGAGCTGGCCGTATTCCTTTGTATTTTTCGCGAATAAGCGCTTCGTTATCAAGTACCTCATCAGACGCATAACCCCAAAACTCTTTGCGTACACGCTCGTGCATCCGCTCGGCAAAGGCTTCGGCTAAACGGTCAGCCAAGCATTTAAGCATAATGGCGCTGTAGTCATCATGGTCGGCTTCAAAACGAGCAATATGTTCGTCGATGCCATGGCCTGCTGTTACCGCAAAGCCCCCCATATAATCGGCAACACCTGAGTCTTTTGGCGCAACAAAATCAGCTAAGCAGAAGTTGTCGTTACCGACGCGCTCAATCTGCATCCGCAGGTGGTGCAGGGTGATGATTGGTTGCTCGCGAGATTCATCCGTCCCATCGGCAGAGTACAGCTCAATATCGTCATGGTTAACTGTGTTGGCTGGGAACAAGCCGATAACCGCTTTGGCGGTAAGCCACTTTTCACTGATTATTTTATCCAGCATAGCTTTGCCGTCATCAAATAATTTACGCGCCTCAACACCCACCACTTCATCATCTAAAATACGTGGGAAGTGACCGTGTAGCTCCCAGCTGCGGAAAAATGGCGTCCAGTCGATACGCTCGACTAAGTCTTCTAGTGGATAATCATCAAACACTTGACGACCCAGTATGTTAGGTACAAATGGAGTGTAGTTTTCCCAGTCGTGTTGGCAGCGGTTTTCACGCGCCGCCTCAATAGAGGTAATAATCTTTCGTTTAGCCTGTGATAGACGCTTTTCGCGCATCACTTGGTATTCTTGATACGCTTCATCGATGGTCGCTTGACGCGTTTGGTTGTTAATCAGCTTCGATACCATAGGCACGGCGCGTGAGGCGTCAGCAATATAAATAGCACCGGTTGGCGAGTGCGGGGCTATTTTCACTGCGGTATGAATTTTTGAGCAAGTAGCACCGCCAATAATCGAAGGGATCGTTAAGCCTGCCTTATGGAAGCTCTTAACGTTATGCACCATCTCATCAAGGCTTGGGGTGATAAGGCCTGACATGCCGATAATATCGACATTTTCCGCCTTAGCGACTTCGATAATTTTCTCAACCGGCACCATTACGCCCAAATCAATGACTTCATAGCCGTTACACGCTAGCACCACACCCACAATATTTTTGCCGATATCATGTACATCACCTTTTACGGTGACCATTAATATTTTGCCGTTTGATTGGCCTGGCGTTTTTTCAAGCTCAATATACGGGTTGAGGTAAGCCACGGCTTTTTTCATTACACGGGCAGATTTTACCACTTGCGGTAGGAACATTTTGCCAGAGCCAAACAGGTCACCAACAATGTTCATCCCATCCATCAATGGCCCTTCAATCACATCTAATGGGCGAGTGGCCTGCTGGCGTGCTTCTTCAGTATCTGCATCAATAAAGTCGGTAATACCTTTAACCAGCGCATGGGCTAAACGCTCATTTACCGGCTTAGTGCGCCACTCTAAATCTTCTTTCTTAACGGTTTGGCTGCCATCGCCGCGAAATTTTTCCGCAACCTCTAACAAGAGTTCAGTGTTGTTAGTCGGCTCCCCATTTTTATCGACAGCGCTGCAAGGTAAGTTCTGTACGATTGCCTCAACTCGCTCTTTTAATTCGGTGTCGATATCATCGTAAATGGCTAGCTGACCGGCGTTGACAATACCCATGTCCATGCCAGCTTGAATCGCGTGATACAGGAACACCGCGTGAATCGCTTCACGCACGGGATTGTTACCACGAAACGAGAACGACACGTTCGACACGCCGCCGGAGATCATGGCGTGGGGTAGGGTGCGTTTTATCTCGGCGGTGGCTTCGATAAAGTCGACCGCGTAGTTATCGTGCTCTTCAATACCGGTGGCGATGGCAAAGATATTGGGATCAAAGATAATGTCTTCTGGCGGAAAACCGACTTTATCAACCAGCACGTTATAGGCGCGGGTACAAATCTCGATTTTACGTGCTTTGGTGTCGGCTTGGCCCTGTTCATCGAACGCCATGATAATTGCCGCAGCGCCGTAGCGTTTAACTAAGGTTGCTTGCTCGATGAATTTTTCTTCACCCTCTTTAAGCGAGATAGAGTTAACGATGCCTTTACCTTGGATGCATTTAAGGCCCGCTTCAATCACTTCCCACTTAGAGGAGTCGATCATAATCGGTACGCGCGAGATATCAGGCTCAGAGGCGATAAGGTTGAGGAATTTGTGCATCATCTCAACGCCATCGAGCATGCCTTCATCCATGTTGATATCGATGATCTGTGCGCCGCTTTCAACTTGCTCACGGGCAACCGACAGCGCTTCTTCATATTCGCCAGTTTTGATCAGGCGTAAAAACTTAGCCGATCCGGTTACGTTAGTACGTTCGCCGACGTTTAAAAATAGCGAATTTTTATCAATGGTCAGCGGCTCAAGCCCTGATAGACGACATGCAACTGGGATGTCGGGCAGTACGCGGGCCGGGTGCTTAATAACCGCTTCACGGATAACGCGAATATGCTCAGGCGTACTACCACAGCAACCACCAATGATGTTTAAGAAGCCGTCAGCTGCCCACTCTTCAATAATGTTGGCCATCTGCTCGGGCGTTTCATCATAGCCACCAAACTCGTTAGGTAGGCCTGCATTGGGGTGCGCCGAGACAAAGCACTCAGAGA
Organism: Shewanella sp. 125m-7; assembly: GCF_052977045.1. Taxonomy (NCBI): domain Bacteria; kingdom Pseudomonadati; phylum Pseudomonadota; class Gammaproteobacteria; order Alteromonadales; family Shewanellaceae; genus Shewanella; species Shewanella sp. 125m-7. The sequence goes on along the minus strand of NZ_JBRILQ010000014.1, from coordinate 20,889 downwards.
TTTTCGATAACTCTTCAACATAAGGGCGCAGCTCTTTTGGCCCAAGGGCGCAGTTAAGACCAATAGACAGAGGCTTAACATGGCGCAGTGAGTTATAGAATGCTTCGGTGGTTTGTCCGGTTAAGGTACGGCCAGAGGCATCGGTAATGGTGCCAGAGATCATAATCGGTAAGCGGAAACCTTGGGTGTCATATACCGTTTCAATCGCAAACAGTGCGGCTTTGGCATTTAGCGTATCAAAAATGGTTTCGACCATGATGATGTCGCAGCCGCCTGCAATTAGCGCGTTGATTGACTCGACGTAGGCTTCAACCAGCTCATCAAAACTCACGTTACGGTAGCCTGGGTCATTCACATCGGGGCTAATTGAGCAGGTTCGGTTCGTTGGGCCAAGTACCCCTGCAACGTAACATTGGCGACCCGTCTCTGCTTCAACTTCATTGGCCGCTTCGCGTGCAATGCGTGCACCCGCTAAGTTGATCGCAGCTGAATGCTCCTGCATGTCGTAATCGGCCATGGCGATACGCGTAGCGTTAAAGGTATTGGTTTCGATGATGTCAGAGCCAGCTAACAGGTAGTCTTTGTGGATCTGCTTGATAGCATCGGCTTGGGTGAGCACCAACATATCGTTGTTGCCCTTTACATCACAATGCCAGTCTTTGAACTGTTCACCACGAAAGTCATGTTCTTCAAATTTGCGATCTTGGATCATGGTGCCCATCGCGCCGTCGAGGATAAGGATCCCATCTTGAAGCTTTTGGGTAAGTACTGCTAAAACCTTGTCGGCAGAGTCTTGAGTATGTGCTACTGCGCTCAAGGCATGTGTTGGGGTACAGGTTGCCATAGATAATTCCTACCAGTTCGCAAATCGTTATTCTTGTAATACCAAGCAAAATAAGTCTCTGAATACTTAACTTACCTAGATCTGGTGTAAATCATGTCCGTTATTTTCAGTTAAGGTCGTTTATTATGAGTGACCTTTTATTTTGTTTGGACATTTATACGTATAGACGTCCATAATACGTGAGAGGCGATAAAAAGTGCAAGTGCTAAAGCATGATACTTTTTCAGCATTAAAAGCCAATGAATTTTAACTAAGTTGCTGATAAATAATGAAGGTCAACAGGTATAATGCAAACCACTAAGGTGATTTTACTTCGGCACGGCGAATGCGATGGTGGCAATATTTTACGCGGCCAAGTTGATGTTGCGTTAACTGAGCTTGGTCAGTTGCAGATGAAAAAGGCATTTTCCGCCTTATGCTTAACCGATTTGTCAGTCGATTTTACCGTTAATAGTGTGATTAGTTCACCGCTTCAGCGCTGCGCCAACATCGCAGAGCAATTGGCTCGTGAGCATGATTTAGACTTTTCTATTGAAGCCGGTTTTAAAGAGCTGAACTTCGGCGATTGGGACGGGCAAACCTTCGACGCGCTTTATCAAACTTGTGGTTCAGCGCTTGATAACTACTGGAAAAACCCTTGGTTGCTATCGCCGCCTCATGGCGAGTCTATGCAAGATTTTGAGGCGCGTATCGATAAAGCCTGGCAGGCGATGCTCAAGCTGCATCAAGGAAAGACGGTATTAGTGGTGACTCACGGTGGCGTAATACGTCATTTAATGAGTAAAGCTCTGGACGTCAGTCAGTGTGCGGGTTTTTACACCTCGCTTAAATTGCCTTACGCGGCCACGGTAGCGATTGATGTGCTGCACAATGATAATAAGCAGTTCATGACCCTAAATTGGCGGTAGAAGTTTAAAGATGGACCTAGGACCTAGGACCTAGAGCTTAGAACCTAGAGCTTAGAACCTAGAACCTTTTTATCGTAGGTCGGGCTTTAGCCCGTCAATCTTGGTTTTATTTATAAAACAAAGGTGATATCAGCCTTGCTGGTATGATGCTAAACTGCGGCGTTATCTTATGTAGCGCTGCTTGCGTTAAAGGCTGCGTTTGCTCTTAGCATAAAAGATAGCTAAAAAATGAAAGTTAGGTGCTTAACAGCATAAAGGGAACCGGAGGCTGGCAGTTATTCGCCGCTTAGTCCGGACTGTACCCGCAACTGTAGGGAAGGTTAGCCATAGGGCTGCGCTTCCAAGTCAGATACCTGCCTAACTTATGTTGTTCATTACGTATCATTCAGTACGTGTTGATAATTAAAAAGTGTATCCATATACACATAAACTCGTGCGGGCGACTCGAGGGAGACAATAAATGAAACTCGATACTGGGTTATTAGACTCTTGCTTGGACACTTGCTTGCTAGATGCCAGTTTTTTCTATGAATGGTTGAATGGCAACAATGGCTAATTCGAAATCACAGCAGCAAATTAAAACCGTGCTAGCGGTTAAAGATTTAAGTTGGCACTTAGACGGTAAAGCGATTTTATCGGCAATTGAGTTTAGCTTAGCTGAAGGCAAAATGCTGGGCATTATTGGCCCTAATGGCGCGGGTAAATCCAGTTTACTTCGCTGCTTATATCGCTTTATTAAGCCTAGCAGCGGCAGCATTAATTTATTCGGCCAAGATATTAGCGCGCTATCGGCTAAAGCTTTTGCCCAGCAAATCGCCGTGGTACTGCAAGACACGCCCCATCATTTTGAAATGACTACAGCGCAACTTATTGCTCTTGGTTTAACGCCTCATAAAAGTGCCTTTGATTTTACTAGCCGCAGCGATCGCGTTGTGGTTGCACAGGCGCTTGGAAAAGTGGGTCTTGAAGATAAAGCCAATCAAGCTTATGAGAGCTTATCAGGCGGAGAGAAGCAGCGGGCATTGATCGCTCGCGCCATAGTGCAGCGCCCTAAACTGCTTATTCTCGATGAACCGACAAATCACTTAGATATTCGTTATCAGATCCAAACCTTGGAGCTGCTACGCAGCCTCAACATCACAGTCATTACCTCTATTCATGATCTTAACCTTGCCAGTGCGCTGTGTGATGAGCTTTTGCTGCTAGATAACGGCTGCGCTATAGCCAGTGGAACACCCAAAATGGTACTCACTGAGCAACGTATCGCCAAGGTATTTGATGTGTGCTGTGAAATCAGGCCGCACCCTCAACATGGCAATCCACTTATCAGTTATTTCTATGGCTACGAAACGGTTTTGGCAAGCGGCGTTCATACAAGAGTCGATATAAAGAGGAGTGTGCGAGCTGAGGCTCTTGTTCAAATGAAAGCTGAGGCTCTTGTTCAAATGAAAGCTGGAGACCAAGATGAATAAGGCTTTAATCGCCAGTAACCCATTAGCCATTAATTGTCGTCGGCGAGCCGAGTATCTCGTGCTATTCATACTCACTTTCGCGGCGTTGTTCACCCCGGTTGCAGCCAGCAGTTTTGGCGCTGCCAGTATTAGCATGAGCGATGTACTGACCGTATTTAGCCACAAGCTGTTTAATCTAGGTTATCCCATAGGCGATTCTATTGGTGAATCTATAGGCGTAAAAGAGCGCATTATTTGGGAGCTACGTTTACCGCGAGTTTTGCTGGCCTTCATAGCGGGTGCAGGCCTGTCGATAGCGGGCAGTGTGTTGCAAACCGTGACCCGTAACCCGCTGGCAGACCCTTATCTGTTTGGTATTTCATCGGGCGCATCATTTGGCGCGGTAGTGGCGTTAACGCTTTTTAGTCAGAGCATGTTGTGGTTTAGTCTTCCCGTTGGCGCATTTATCGGTGCAAGCTTATCGGTATTGCTAGTATTGAGCTTATGCGGGCGTAACTTAAGCACCCAAGTTGAGCGCATGTTGCTTTCAGGCGTGGCAACCTCGTTTATGTTCGGCGCATTAGCCAGTTTGATGTTGTATTTTTCCAGCCCTCAAGCGGCGGCATCGGTACTGTTTTGGACCTTAGGTAGTTTCGCTAAAGCCAGCTGGCAAGGCTTGTGGCTACCAGCTTCGGTGGTATTGCTATCTCTGCTAATTATCTTACTCAATAAGCGCCAAATAGTGGCGATGCGCGCCGGTGATGAAACCGCCCATACCCTAGGAATTAACGTCGCTCGTTTGCGTTTATCTATGCTGCTTATCTGCTCACTCATCACAGCCATATTAGTCGCTAATTGCGGTGGCATCGGCTTTATAGGCTTGATGGTGCCACATACGGTGCGTTTGCTTTTCCCAGGTCGATTCCCATTGCTATTAACGGCACTCGTCGGCGGATTATTTATGGTTTGGGTCGATGTATTAGCGCGAACCTTATTGAGTTATCAAGAGCTGCCAGTGGGGATCATTACCTCGGTGATGGGCAGTATTTTCTTTTTGTTTATTTTAGGCGGCCGTCGTGCCAAACGTATTTAACAATTAATGTTGAGTAAGCACCTAAGTTGAGTGGTCTAGGGGACTATACATGTTTGATATAAAACCAATAAATACTGAGTTCGATGCTGAAATTCAGCAAAAAATCGATACTAAAACTAAGCCCCTTGGCGCCTTGGGAGATTTAGAAACCTTAGCGTTACAGATTGCCCGCGTATTAGGTAAAGACAAGCCGCAGATCTGCAATCCAAAAATGATGGTGTTTGCCGCAGATCACGGCATTGCTGATTCGGGCGTATCAATTGCACCAAGTGAAGTCACCACGCAGATGGTGATTAACTTTATCAAAGGCGGCGCAGCAATTAACGTGTTTACTCGTCAAGTGGGTTTTGACTTAGAGGTGATTGACTGCGGGATCTTAAAGCCGATTGAGAACCTAGAGGGTGTGATTAACCAACGTTTAGGTTCAGGTACTGGGCCTATTCATAAGCGCGCGGCGATGACTCTCGGTGCGGTAAAGCAAGGCTTTAAGATGGCCACCGACAGAGTGGAACTACACCATCAAAACGGTTGTAACCTGATAGCGCTTGGTGAGATGGGCATAGGCAATACCTCATCAGCGGCAGCGATTATGGCAGCACTAACAGGAATGAAGGCTGAAGATTGTGTCGGCCGAGGTACAGGTATCGACGCGGCGACGTTTAAGCGTAAGAAGATGTTGGTTGAGCAAGCGCTGCTTGTGCATCATAGCGAGCTTGACGAGCCTATGCAGGTACTAGCTTGTCTCGGCGGCTTTGAAATTGTGCAGATGACAGGTGCAATGCTGGCTGCAGCAGAACGTAATATGCTGATTGTTGTTGACGGTTTTATTGCTAGTGCAGCAGCACTTGTGGCGGTAAAAATTAACCCTAACGTGCGTGACTACATGATTTTTGCCCATCAGTCAGATGAGAAAGGTCACTTTTTAATGCTAGAGTTTTTGCAAGCTAAGCCTCTATTGAAGCTCGGTATGAAGCTTGGTGAAGGCACGGGCGCTGCCTTGTCGTTACCGCTTATTCAAGCGGCGACCAACTTCTATAACGAAATGGCTAGCTTTGAAGATGCAGGCATAGAGATTTAGTTTTAGAAAAGAAGCGGCTAGGTTCTAGGAAAAGAAAAAGCTAGGTACTAGGGCGTTACAGTTAGCCTCTTTTGTAGGACCTAGGACCTAGGACCTGAAATCGGAGATTTACATGCAAGCTTGGCAAAAACAACTGAATCTATTTTTTATCGCGATGGGCTTTTTTACGCGTATTCCGATGCCGAAATGGATTGAGGTTGACGCAGATAAGCTAAATAAAGCCAGTCGATACTTCGGCTTGGTAGGTCTGCTGGTGGGCGTAATTAGTGCGCTGGTTTATAGCTTAATGCTGCACTGGGTATCGCCATCTGTTGCGATTGTGTTTGCCATGATAACCAGCGTGATAGTGACAGGGGGCTTTCATGAAGATGGTCTTGCCGATACGGCTGATGGCCTAGGTGGTGGCTGGACGGTAGAGGCCAAACTTAACATCATGAAAGACTCACGTCTGGGGAGTTATGGCGCGTTGGCTTTGGTGTTAGCATTATTGCTTAAATGGCAACTGCTGACAGAGCTTGCGCTGTTTGCCCCAAGAAGTGTCAGTTTGGCATTGATAGTCGGGCATTGTCTAAGCCGCATTGTGGCCGCCAGTTTTATCTTTTCTGAGCAATATGTCAGTGACTCTGACACCAGTAAGAGCAAGCCGCTAGCCCAGCAGCAAGGCATTAATGAGTTATCGATATTGTTAGCAACTGGCGTATTGGCACTCTTGTTAGTCGGTGTTTTTCCTGCGCTCATTTTAATCGTGGGGCTTTTTCTGGTGCGATTTGGCTTTGTAAAACTGTTCAGAAAGCAGATCGGCGGCTATACCGGCGACACCTTAGGCGCAGCGCAGCAAGGTAGTGAACTGGCTTGCTATCTATTGTTACTCATCTTAGGAGTTAGCTGGTGATCCATCTGGTATTAGGCGGCGCCCGTAGTGGTAAAAGTGGCTTTGCTGAGTCGCAAGTAAAACAATTTTTAGCCGAGCAGAGTAAGAAACAGCAGGCAATAGATTGCTTGTACTTTGCAACGGCGCAGGCGTTAGACACTGAAATGGATGAGCGTATTTCTCATCATCAAACTCAGCGTGAGTCAGATACCATTCCATGGCGCACTATCGAATGTCCCCTCAAGTTAAGTGCTGGCTTAAAGGAGCATGCATCTGAAAATAGCATCATCTTAGTGGACTGTTTAACTCTATGGTTGACCAATCATTTATTAAAGCCTGGGGACGACTGGCTACAGGTGAAGGCGGAATTTTTGCACACTTTGACTATGCTGCCAGGCAGCGTGATTTTGGTCAGTAATGAGGTCGGTTGCGGCATCGTGCCGCTCGGCGAGATTAACCGCCGTTTTGTCGATGAAGCGGGCTGGCTGCATCAAGATATTGCTGCGATTGCAGACAAGGTGACTTTGGTGACAGCAGGCTTACCGTTTAATTTGAAAGGTTAAAAAAACAATCTCATGGCAACAATAAATAACACTGAGTTATATAAGGCTGAGCTAGATAGGGCTGAGTTAGATAAGACACAGTTTGATAAAAATAAAGCCAAAGTGCTGATGGTGCAGGGCACCACATCCGATGCAGGTAAAAGCACGTTAGTGGCCGGCCTGTGTAGAATGTTTGTTAGACAGGGTGTGAAGGTTGCGCCGTTTAAGCCGCAAAACATGGCACTTAATAGCGCGGTCACAATAGATGGTGGTGAAATAGGCCGTGCGCAGGCGCTGCAAGCAATCGCTTGTCATTTAGAGCCGAAAATCGATTTTAATCCGATTTTGTTAAAACCTAGCTCAGACACTGGCTCGCAAGTCATCGTACATGGAAAAGCGTTAATGCAGATGGAAGCTGAGGACTACTTTGGTAAAAATGCCGAGGGTTATCGAGTTAAGGCTATGGCGGCAGTGCTTGAGTCTTATCAGCGCTTAACCGCCGATTACGAGATGCTGCTGGTAGAGGGCGCGGGCAGCCCTGCCGAGATTAATCTGCGTGAAGGCGATATTGCCAATATGGGCTTTGCCGAAGAGGTGAACTGCCCAGTCATTATCATCGCCGATATCGATAAAGGCGGCGTATTTGCCCACTTGGTTGGCACTTTGGCGCTACTGAGTGAATCAGAGCAAGCGCGGGTTAAGGGCTTTGTGATCAACCGTTTTCGTGGTGATGTCAGCCTATTGCAAGGCGGCCTAGACTGGTTAGAAAACTACACCAACAAGCCAGTGCTTGGCGTATTACCTTACTTGCACGACCTGCACCTCGACGCCGAAGATGCATTGATTGCCGCGCCTGAAAAAAGCCGTGAAACCAAGCTTAAGGTGTTAGTTTTGGTATTGCCGCGCATTAGTAATCACACCGATTTTGATCCGTTAAGGCTTAATCCGCAGATCGACTTTAATTACGTCTCTTTGCAGACACAGGCTGAAGCGAGCAGACTGAACAGCTTGCAATCACTCCCTGCTGCGGATTTGATTATTATTCCGGGCAGTAAGAATGTGCGCGGCGATCTCGAGTTTATTCGAGATCAAGGCTGGGACAGTGCGATAGATAAGCACTTGCGCTATGGCGGCAAGTTATTGGGTATTTGCGGTGGTTATCAAATGCTAGGTCAATTGATCGACGATCCAAGTGGCATTGAAGATAGCCCAGGGGCCAGTGAAGGCTTAGGTCTACTGCCAATAGTGACTGAATTAACCAATAACAAAGTATTGCAGCAGGTTGAAGGTTATTTGAGCTTGTTAGGCGAAACTGCACCGCTAGAGGGTTATGAGATCCACTGCGGCCGCTCTAGAATGCTTTTGCCATTAACTCAACCAATAAGTTTAACGGTTAAAGCATCTAGCGAGCAGCAAGCAACAGCAGCGACCGAAGCCGAAGGCATGTTATCGAGCGATGGCAATATTTTAGGCAGCTACGTACACGGCCTATTTGATTCTCCGCAGGCATGCCAGCTGATTTTAAAATGGGCGGGGATGCAAGACGCCGAAGTGGTCGATGTTAATCAGGTGCGTGAGCAACAACTCGATAGATTGGCTGATATGCTCGAGCAGCATTTAGATCTTGATCGCCTCGTTCAGATCTGGGATCCCAACTGATGTTAGCTCTAATGTTAGGGCTAACATTAGAGCTAACGCTTATATCAGTGCTGGGTATTTTTGCTAAGCAGCGCTAAATGTATTTATAGGCTGTTAAAGCACAAAAATCACTGAGTGCTATAAAAGTCGTCTTTTTGACTGAAACTTAAACGTTAATTGCGTGCAAACTAAACATATAAAATATGATGTACGGTCGCTATAAATTAACTTGCTCAAAGCCTCGCCAATGCTGGGTTTACTTAGGTTTGTTGGTAACTCATGAGTATGGGGTGATTGGTTGCAAAAGCTGACGATTTTACAGTGGTGCTTAATTGAACTATGTAAAATAACCCAGCAAAATCAGATCGGTATTTAAGGGATAAAATAGGAACATAATATGGAAGATAACAAGTCAGCGGATACGATAAAAGCAGAGCGTCATAAAGCGCGTCAGCAGCGAATTAAAGAGGGCGTAGATGCCAAGATCGCTCGCGCCCAAGAAGAGAAAGGCATCTTGCTGGTATTAACCGGTAACGGTAAAGGTAAATCGACTTCTGGTTTTGGCACCGTAGTCCGCGCAGTCGGTCATGGTAAAAAAGCGGCGGTCGTGCAGTTTATTAAAGGTAACTGGGATTGTGGCGAGCGAACTTTACTTGAAGGCGCTGGCGTAGAGTTTCACGTGATGGGCACAGGCTTTACCTGGGAGACCCAAGATCGAGAAAAAGACACCGCAGCCGCTGTTAAAGCTTGGGAAGCCACCGAGAAGTTACTGCAAGATGAAAGCATTGATTTAGTCATGCTAGATGAACTGACCTACATGGTGAGCTATCACTACCTAGAGGTAGAACGAGTTATTGAAGCGCTAAAGAATCGCCCGCCAATGCAGCATGTCATCGTCACGGGCAGAGCCTGTCACCGCGCGATAATCGAGCTGGCCGATACGGTGAGCGAGGTGCAAGTTGTAAAACACGCGTTCGAGGCAGGGATTAAAGCCCAGCCAGGCTTCGATTACTGATCTTTCTTCGCTTTCTTTGTTGTGGCGTTATTGGCGGTGTTGGTTGAGTTTGGAGGAGAGTTCACTCCATCAACCGGCAGTTAGAATTAGCCGTATGCTTACGGGCTGTGGCCTTTGGACAAGCTTGACGGTTTAGCCACAACTTCGAATGCTGTGAATTATCACGACTAGCTTTGTTACGGCCGTAAACCGTTTGAAATTACTTTCTTAAGCTTGTTTGTTGTAGCGTTATTGTTGGTGTGGGTAGAGTTTAGAAGAGAGCTTACTCAATCAACCGGCTCTTAAAATGAGTCGAATGCTCGGGGGGAAGATCTTTTTGCGTAGCTGTTCGCGTTGTTTATTGAGTTGGTGTTATAGCAGTCCGCTCTAGCCGCGAAGCGTTCTCGAAGTGAGCTTGCGAATGCTCTAGGAAAGTGAGAGAAACATGCCGAAATTAGAACTAAAAAGGATTTTAATGAACAGAATTACCAGATTATTTATGTTGCTGACGGCTTGCGCCTTACCGTCGGCTTTTGTACTTGCAGATATCGCAGCTCCCGCTAAACGTATTGTCGCACTGTCGCCGCATTCGGTTGAGATGTTGTATGCGATAGGGGCGGGAGACACAATTGTGGCGACTACAGACCATGCCGATTTTCCAGAGGCCGCGCTGCAAATTCCGCGCATTGGTGGCTATTATGGTGTTCAAATTGAGCGGCTGTTGGAGCTAGAGCCTGACTTGGTGGTGGTATGGGGCAGTGGCAATAAAGCTGAAGATATAACGCGTATCAAAGAGCTGGGTTTTCGGGTGTTTGATAGTAACCCGAGTACACTCGAAGCGGTGGCCGACGAGCTTGTCTCTCTTGGTGAGCTAACGGGGCATCAAGCAAAAGCTGCAACAGTTGCCAATGACTATCGTCAGCAGTTAACCCAGCTGCGCAGTAATAACTCTGCCAAGCCTGAAGTGAAAGTGTTTTATCAACTCTGGTCGACACCATTAATGACAGTGGCTAAGAATAGCTGGATCCAACAGATCATCGGTGTATGCCACGGTGATAACGTATTTGTTGATGCCGCCAACGACTACCCACAAGTTAGTCTAGAAACCGTAGTGCTAAAACAGCCTGAAGTGATCTTACAAAGCCAAGATGAAGGCAACATTATCGGTGTCGATTGGAGTCAATGGGCCGAGATCCCCGCGGTTAAAAATCAACATATTTACCAGCTCAATGCAGACTTACTGCACCGCGCCGCACCAAGAGCGCTACTTGGTGTAGAAGCCCTATGCAATGCGTTAGATAAGGCGCGATAAAAGTCAGTGATTCAAAACTCGCAAGCCTGCCGAATCAGGCTTGCGTAGGCTATTAAGTCATCCGCTAACGGCATTCAAGCTTATATTGATATGAAAAATATAAGCTTGGTGAGCATAGCTAAAGTCATGTTTTTGGGTTGTTTGCGATATGAGTCACATTTGTTTTTTGTGTCGAACTTTACCATATCAGCTTATCTGGGTGTATATCGCTAATAGTGGATGTATATCCCGAGTTAAAAACCTATAAAATCTCACTAAGTGCTAGATTACACCAATAAATAATCACCTTACCGCTAGTCATATTTTTATTGATGACCGATACTTGAGGTTGTATCGCCAATTCACATTTTTGTATTGGTTATTGAGTAAGCTATCCCAACAGAAGATAAACTCTTAACTCAACCCTTAATGCTCAATATTTAACTGCAAATTAATTGCTTGATTATTAAAGGAAATAATATGGAAAACCCAGTAAATACCATGCTCACTAAAGGCTGGAAATGGTTTATCATGGTTGGCGTCGTTGTTACCCTTGCCGGCTTTTTTGCCATAAGCCTACCAGTAGCAGCAGGAATGACGATTACCACCATTATTGGCGTAATCTTTTTAGTTATTGGTTTAGTGCAGCTATACCACACCTTAAGTATTCCAAAATGGAAAGCCAAGTTTTGGTATGTCGTTAGTGCTCTTTTTTATCTTATTGGTGGCATACTCATCCTGGCTGAACCCTTTGTAGGTCTGTTTACTATTACGGTCATGATGATTGTTATCATGCTGTTTAACGGGGTGACTAGGATGTTTTTTGGCTTCAATAGTCGTGGCAACTTAGAGGGATGGCGTTGGATTGTTTTCAGTGGATTGTTATCCACGGCTATTGCCGTTTACTTTTTTACTCTAATGAATAACCCTGAATTTTCACTATCTCTATTAGGGATCTTTATGGGGGTTTCATTCATCTTTGAAGGGATTAGTTTTATCTTCATCGGTATGCAGATGAAAAATGTGGTCGCTAAATAATCCTCTAAATCAACATAGTGTTGGCACTGCTAGATATCCGCTAGCTGTGCCTGCATTATGCCTATAGTAAAAGAGACACAAGCTAAGCTTGTAGTACTTCTTTCTTTGGCTTGTGCCATCTTAAATGTAACTCACTCTTCGGTAAAAATGACGGCATAAATGCCGACCTACAAAAGCATCTTCGCTGTCCCGTAGCTGTTGCTTTTCCCGCTTTTCTAGAACCTTCTTTTATTATGCGGTAGTGTTATACCAATCGTACTAACGATATGATTAGTATTAACTAATAAAAACATGACAGATAAATAAAACAATAAGAAAGGACTTCAATTATGACGACGCTACTCATCTGCCTATTTATCGCTATGTTGCTACCTTATGCAGCAAAAGGCCCAGTTGCGGTGGCAATGGCTAAGCTCGGTGGTTACGACAATAATCACCCTCGTGAGCAACAGTCTAAATTGACAGGCTTTGGCGCAAGAGCGGTTGCAGGGCACCAAAATGCCTTTGAGTCATTACTGATTTTTGGTTTGTCAGTATTAGCCGTTATAGCGACAGATAAAGTTAACGCAATTGCTGAAACTGCGGCGATAGTGCATGTGCTGGCTCGCATTGCTTATCAGTATTTGTACTTGGTGGATAAAGGTACGCTGCGTTCACTGTCTTGGTTTATGGCAATCTTGGCCTCATTTACCGTGTTTTGGTAGGCGGTTTAAAAGAAGGTACTAGGTCCTAGGAAAAGCAGGTCATAGGAAGAGCTAAGACGGTAAGAGCCGAACGGCCTGCGGCCTAGGGAACGTGCCTGCGTCACTACGGAACGCTGCGCTTACGGAAAGGCAAAGAAAGGTCCTAGGATCTAGGTCCTTATTTTGAAGCTAAGACGGTACAAGCTGAGTCAAAGATTTGGACAAGACAGAAGAGAGTGGAAGCTTTTAGCTTTTCCGTGAGGTCGAGGACCGTTCGTCTTTGCTTTAACCCGTTCTTATCTGTCTTTGTTTATTCGACTCTTTTACCGTCTTAGCTTTACTCTAGGATAAAATCTATCGCTTCATATCTGGGTATTCAAACTCATGGCACTGGTTGCAGTAAACTTTGCTCTCTTTGTGCTCAATATGGCAATAAGTACAAGGTAGATCGGTACCATAATGTAAGCTGTCATGCGGGTTTGGTTCTATGTCGTGCCCCGCATCTGCTGGGCGCTTGGTTAACTCAGCAACGTCATCTGCGGTGCCATGGCAGCTTTCACAGGTGCTTGAGTCTGGAATGGTTTTACGCTTTGCATCACCGTGACAAGCACTACATTCCACTTTTCCGTTATCACCTGTCATAATTTCTTGGTGGTAATTCTTAATTTTCATAGCGTTAGCGGCTGGGATAGACATCAGCATTAACATGCAGATTGTCGTAAGTACTTTTAACATCTTTATTCCTATTGGTTCTTTTGGGCGCTAGCGCCAGTTTATTGATGCAAGATCATTGCTAGGCTGCTATTAGCTTGAGTTATTAGTTGGTTGCAGCTTGCTTGACGTCATAAATGGGAGCGGTATCTACTCCGTCAAGCAAGCGCAAATAACTCGTTCTAATAAAACTAAGCAGCCTCTACTCTCGTTCTAATATTGTTATTCTTAGTACTGAGTGATGAAGCTTGTTGATGCTTGAATATCGGGTGTAAATGGACGGTCTACATCAACAAATGGCACTTGTTTACGGAAGCTTTCGTACATAGCTTGAGTCGCTTCGCCTTGTTTCAAATCTTTGTTGGCAAGTTTGCGTAAATCGATAGCTTGAGTTGAGTGCATTAGCTCAAGACCATACATTACGTTTGTGTTATCAACGATTTGGATTAGGTTCTCAGAGGCAAGCTTTAGGTTAGTAAAGGTATCTTCAATATTACCAGCAATGGCAATACCGTCGAACGATACAGGATTTGCTAGGGCTTTATTACGAACCTGCATATCAACAAATGTCTTTTGGATTGCACCGAATGCATGGCCGTTGTTACCTGGCGCACTTAAGAAGCGGGGTAGACGAGTAAAGTGGTCATCAGACAGGTGAATTGTGCGCATGGCACTGTTATGCGATACGTGAGTTAGCGCGATGCTTAACTGTTGTACGGCAAGTGCAACGGGTAATGGCTCAAAGTTGGTGGTTGGGAATACGCCACCTTTACCTTCAACTAAGTATTTTGATACTTGTGAATTGTTACCATAATCAATACCGGCCCCCACGATAACGCCTGGGTTATCGTCAGAATGGTTAATCTGAATATCAATCACTTGATCAAGATCTGCCAATGCCTTGTATGCGCTGGCAAAGGTGTAAGCCGTCGTTCTGTAGCTTAATGGATCTTGTAGTGAACGCTCAGGATTTGCGTCCCATAAGTAGCTGCCTGATAAGCTATTTAGTACATCAGTCGTCGCTGCCTTTAGCTGAGGAAACGGACGAATATCGTTAGTTTGTGGCAAGAATGGTGATACGTTACCGTTCAGGCCTTCAAGACTTAAACTAAATACCGTGGGGGATACTTCTAGCAGGTGCTTAGCATCGTGGTAACCTTTCATTGCGTAAGCTACGCCAACAGAGTTGTTTGATAAAATAGACAAGGCATCTTTACCGACAGGATCCAGTAATTTAATACCCGCTTTTTTCATCGCTAACGCACTGTTCATGCGCTCACCTTTGTAGATCACGTCCCACTCACCGATCATGGCAAGGCCCACATGTGATGCAAGCAAGATATCTGCTTCACCCACGGTGCCCTTTGACGGAATAATTGGCGTAATATCGTTATTTAAATAAGCCTGGTATAGCTCGGCAACATACGGCTGTACGCCAGTATGACCAGACAAAATGGTGTTTAAACGGACCGCTAGTGCAACGCGAGTTAAGCTCACTGGCATCGCTTCACCTACACCGGCGCTATGGGCGCGCAGCGTGCTGTAGTTAAATGATTTTGAGGCCTTTAATACTTCAGGGCTTAGCTCGCCGTTCGCGTCAAATAGTTTATGGTCTTTGTTTAAGCCCACACCAACCGTTAGGCCGTATACTGGCTTACCAAGACGCGCAGCTTCCATCAAGAGTTCATGAGACTTAACAAGCGCAGTTGCTGATTGCGCGGCCACTTTAATTTTAGCGCCATCGGCAATTTCCCAAGCCTGATCTTGAGTAAGGCTTTTACCGTCTAATATTACAGTGTCGCTAGCCATGGCTTGACCTGCTGTTAGGGCGAGTGCAAGTGTAGTTAGGGCAACATTTTTAGTAGCTTTCATATTCATCAATTCCATAATTTTTTTAAATTGGTTTCAGTGTACTAAGCGAGGCTGAGCTTTACGGCTTGGCTCTGTGCACAATGGCGGCCTGCGTTACGACCTGTAACAACGCCTTCGGCTACCGCACAAGCGCCTAAGCGGCTTGCACCGTGAATACCGCCAGTGGCTTCACCCGCTGCGTATAGACCTGCAATCGGTTTGTTAGTGACAAGGTGTAATACTTCAGATGCGGTATTTACTTTTACGCCGCCCATGCAGTAATGAACTTTTGGCCACATGCGCACGCCATACCATGGACCTTTATCGAGTAGCATGGCTTTTTGCATTGGGCGACCAAACTCACTGTCGTTGCCTTTGGTAACAGATTCGTTCCAGCGGGCAACCTGATCTTTTAGTGCCTTTGCTGGCATGTCGTAGATTTTGGCTAGCTCATCAAGGCTGTCTGCTTTCTTAATAACCTTGTATTTCAGGCCCCAATCTAGAGTTTGTGCATCTTTTGCACCTTCGGCGTTAGTAAAGCCGATTGGGTAAACAGGCTTACCTTGATCGTCACGGCGAGTCATGATGGCATCGGCACGTGCCTTACGGTCGGCAAGCTCGTTAAAGAAACGCTCGCCAGTACGAACGTCAACCACGATACCGCTTGGGTAAGTGGCAATGGTGTTAAACTGTGATGCAGTACCAAAGCCTTTCTCATCAGGAGAAGCCCATGGGCCTAATTGGATTTGATCTAAGTGGATTGGGTTTGCACCGAGTAGCATCATCTGTTTCAGTGCTTCAGATGTGGCGCCTGCATGGTTGGTTGAGTCTAATTCACTAGTGTATTCAGGCTGCTGCATTTGACGATATTCGATATCGCGGCCAAATCCACCCGTCGCCATAATAATGCCTTTACGGGCACCGATTTTGACCATTTTACCCGTGCGCTCTTTTGGGAAGTAATAACCCTGACGTACATCTAGGCCAATAACGCGGCCGCTTTCATCTTTAATGAAACCTTCAAGTTTGGCTTGGTTACGCATATCGATGCCACTTTTCTTAGCCGCCTTAATAAGTGGACGAATAATGCCAGCGCCTGAACTTTGTACGGTTTGTAGCACGCGAGGGATAGAGTGACCGCCGAAGTGTTGTACAAAAGGCTTCCACTCAACACCGTGGTCGATAAGCCATTCACATGACTCGGCAGTGCCATTGCACACTAGCTTAAGCATCTCGACATCGTTCATGCCGCGGCCTGACTCCAGCATATCGGCTACCATGACATCGACAGAGTCTTCAATACCTTCTTGCTTTTGTAGCGGTGAGCCCGCAACCGCCATCGCGCCGCCGTTAATGGTTGAGTTACCACCAAATACTGGCATTTTGTCAATCACCATCACGCTGGCGCCATTTTCTCTAGCTTGCAGCGCTGCAGACATACCTGCAAAGCCACTACCGACAACGATAACATCAACAACTTCATCAAACTTTGCTTCATCTTGGGAAACACAAGCAGCATTTGCCGAAAGGGCAAGGGTACTGCCTAGGCCAGCAACTGCCATTGCCGCTCCGCCTTTAAGTAGTTGGCGTCGGCCAAGACTTACCAATTCTTTCTCGTTCATCTATCTGTTTCCCTTTGAGTATTTTTAATTATGTTTCTGAGTCATTTATGCTCTGACTGATACAGATAAAGTTGCAGCGACTGTGCCAACTACCTAATTGGCGCTATAAACCTAGTGATTTATGAACAGGATCCTGAAATCACGAAATATCATGATTTACTGTCATGATATTTCGTGGTGAGCCTGACATATCAATAATAAAAATGAGTTATTATTAACGTTAAAACTGAAGTTGGTATTTTTATCTTAAGTGATTAATGAGTCATTAATTATAAAACTGTAATGTTGATCACTGTATAAGTGAACTTGGTGTCAGTTATTAATTTATATGTTCGGTCAATTATAGAGAGCCGTGTTCCAATTTTTGCGCTCATTGATTGAGATGCTAATTACTTGCTATGTAATCTGGCTGGGATGACTTATTTAATCGATTGTTTGATTAATGAATTCAGTTATAGCATATGATTGGTGTAGCGCCAGGCTTAGTGGTTAAGTCTTTGTTTGCAATGCTAACCTTTATATTCGCACTAAAGTCGTTAAATTTTTATTAGGTTTTATAAGTTAATCACATATTTTTATTAAACAGAGGGTTGCTCACACATTCTGAGTCACTTTATTTATTTCTTTTATTATTTTTAATGACCAATTTATATATGTGGCATAGACCACGGTTTTATATCTGTTCACTCAAGTTACTTTGCATTTTATACTATTTATGAACAGGTGCACAGAATCATGAAATACAATGTTCTACCATCACGAAACTTCGTGGCCACTTTGACTATCAATGAAAGAACAATTTTATTATCAGGCTACCCAGTGCTTATGCAGCAGTTTGTCGCTGGAAGTCGCTCTGCAAAATTACTATGAATACGTTAAACAGTATCTGCCAATAGATGGCTTATTTCTTAACATCTACCGACCGGAACATGCAGATATTCAATTTCTTGCTCATATCAACGAGCAGCAGGCTGTAGCAATCGATAAACAGGTGAAAATCTCATCTGAAATGGAACAGGTTCTACTGCAAAATGACCGCCCAGTGATCCGCATTATTAATGAAATTCATCTGGATCAAGTCACCAGCTTTGTCGCGCCCAAAGTGATCCCTGAGATCGCGTCAGTTATTTTGTTGCGGATGATCAGTGGTAACACCCATCTAGGTGTGGTGGGATTTTATGCTAAAAAGTCTGGTCAGTTTACCCCCCGTCATGCAGATTTAATTGAGCCACACAAAGATACTTTTTCTTTGATCACAGCCTTTAATTTACGTGGTCGTAATTTGCTAAGTGCTAACCAAGCGCTAAGCAAAGAGAACGTCAACTTAAAGCGAGCCATGTTTAGCCCAGACGGAGTCGTTGGCGCTGAAGGCGGTTTAAAAAAGGTGATGGAGCAAGTTGCTGCGATTGCTCAACTCAATACGACGATTTTGATGCAGGGAGAAACGGGCTGCGGTAAAGAAGTGATTGCTAATGCTATTCATGCAAAATCTAACCGTGTAGGGAAACCTTTTATTAAAGTCAATTGTGGCGCGATTCCTGAAACCTTAATTGACTCCGAGCTATTTGGTTATGAAAAGGGTGCCTTTACTGGAGCCGAAACACGTAAGGCGGGTTATTTTGAGCAAGCTAATGGTGGCACTATTTTCTTAGATGAGATTGGTGAGTTGCCATTATCAGCACAAGTACGTTTATTACGCGTGTTACAAAATAGCTCTATAACCCGTGTTGGCGGCTACGATAGTGTGGACTTGGATATTCGAGTTATTGCGGCAACCCACAGAAATCTACAAGCCATGGTACATGAGAAAACGTTTAGAGAGGATCTTTGGTACCGTTTAGCTGTGTTCCCTATTGAGATCCCGGCGCTGCGTCAACGTCGCAGCGATATTCCATTACTCGTGCAGCATTTTATTGAGAGTTTGGCGGCTAAGTTTAACCTTGACCAGTTACCTAGAGTGATGCCAGAGCAGTTGGCTATTTTAAATAATTACAGCTGGCCTGGTAACGTACGCGAGCTGATTAACGTACTTGAGCGAGCCATTATTCAAAAACCTCAAGGACCATTAACTTTTGAGCTGTTGCAGGCGCAATCTGATGAAGAGATCATAATTCAAACTGGGCAAACCATTGTGATCGATCCGAGTCATGCGAGTGATAAGTTAGTGCCGCTTGAGACCATGATAAGTAAATATATCAGCCATGCGATGCGTATAACCGGCGGCAAGTTATATGGCCCAGGTGGCGCAGCTGAGCTGCTCGATATCAACCCGAATACGCTTAAGAGTAAGATGAAAAAATTAGGCTTATGTTAGGGCGATAATCTACAGATGTTTTACTGTTTGTAGGTCGGTATTGATGCTGAAACGATACAGCGGACTGAAGCTTGTGGCGGTTATACAACTAAAAAAACACTTCCGAAGAAGTGTTTTTTATTACAGAAAACAACTCAAGATGATGAGGTTGAGTTGTTATGGGGGACTAATTTGCTGACTTTATGGTTTAGAAGAAGTAGCGAATACCTACGGCATAGCTGTTGTCTTGTAGCGCTTCGTAACTCTTATCATCCATGTCGCTGAAGTCGATTTTGGCTTCGGCAAACATAATGGTGTCATTGCTATAACGGTAATGCAGACCTAGTACCGCAAATTGACGAGTCCAATCACCTTGAATCGTTGTCGACGCATCGGTATCTAGGTCTTGGTAAGACAGTAAGAAGCTAGGAACAAAGCCATTTTCATACTGATAAGCTATTAAGAATTCGCCGCCGGTTGAGTCATATAACTCACCGCCTACTAACTCGTTTTGCTTACTCTTATGGGCGTTAAAGCCTACATAGAAGCCGTCTGCATCACGGTTAGGTGCATATTGATAGAATGAACCATACTGTGCTCCAATACCGATGATTTCGTTAGTGTCGTCAACACTTTCACCCGCGAGTTCGCCGGTGAAGTCACCGCGGTTGATTGCGGCAATCACTTTAAATTTATCGGTGAAATGGTAAGTCACGTTAGCGCCATAGCTGGTATCAAAATCAACATGTGAACCATCATTAATTGCCATACCGTCTTTATCAAATAGCGCCACATCACCGTTTTGCTTTGCGGCGTATTGCACGGCAAAGCTTAGGTCACCAAAAGAGTTACGGTAGATAAATGCTGAATCAGCGCGTCCTGCGCCAGTCAAGCCACCGTCACCAAAGGTATAGGCACCGACCGAGTAACCGGTATAAACATTAAGTACGTCGGTGGTGTAAGCCACATCATAATAGACGCCCCATTGCTTACCAAACGTAACGCTACCCCATTTATCGTTAGCTAGGCCGACATAGCCTAAACGATTGAATAAGAAATCAGAGCTTTTCTCTGCACCTAGTTGGCCGCCTGTATAGTTCAGTGAATCATCACTAGTGACCATGTTAATGCCCCACTCAGTGTGAGCAAAACTGCGCCAGCCATTCTTTTCTTGGCGGTCAAAGCGAAAACCAACGCGAGAGAAGTTATCCACAACAGCGGTGTCGTGAGTATCATTAATCGCTGCAAATCCCAACCAACCCATCATCTTGATACTGTTAGTTTGGTCATTGTAAATCTCAACAGCTTGCGCAGAACTCGCCATCAAAATTGACGGTATTAGTAGCGCCAATAGTTTCTTATTCATATCATTTTCCCTATTTTTTTATTTTACTAAAGCTTGTTAGCTTTTGATTTATTTTAATAACCCATAGGAGAGCAGCTAGTGTGCCAAGGTGGAAAACTTGCGACTTAGAGAGGATAAATTGGAGCAAGATCGATGGATCACGAAATATCATTAAAGTGGGTCGTTAAATATCGTGTTGAAAGTTAAATATCGTTGTTAAAAGGTTAAAAAGAAGGCCCTAGGTTTAAAGAAGGTTCTAGGCCCTAGGAAAAGCAGAAAAGCAAAGACGGACGGCCTGCGGCCTAGGGAACGTGCCTGCGCCACTTACGGAACGCTGCGCTTACGGCAAGCTCAGGAGAGGTGAAAGGTGAGAAAGAGCTGGGAGAGCAGGTGTTACGCTGTTTATTATTGCTTTTCTATCTTAGCTTTTTTCTAGAACCTAGAACTTAGAACCTAGAACTTAGAACCTAGAACTTAGAACTTAGAACTTAGAACTTAGAACCTAGAACTTAGAACCTAGAACCTAGAACTTAGAGCTTAGAACCTAGAACTTAGAACCTAGAACCTAGAACCTAGAACTTAGAACTTAGAATCTAGAACTTAGAACTTAGAACCTAGAACTTAGAACTTAGAACT
>NZ_JBRILQ010000013.1:0-105189 GCF_052977045.1 Shewanella sp. 125m-7 | reverse complement strand
TCTCTGGTCTGAGCAAGTTCGACTTCGATGCTACAAGGACGTCCACTAACTGGTAGATCGTGTACCCGTCTTCTTACATAGTGATCAACTGTACATCGCCTTTCAGTTCTTGGTTCTTTAACCTTAAACCGTCCGTCTCGGCTGCATCGTACAAGAATAGAATGAGACCCTTGTTCTATAGAAAAGGACTGCACACATTGCCCTTTAAAGCTAAATAGGGCGGATGATAATGATGGCAAGGTATATCCACTTATTCACAGATAAGAAAGTGTTGTAAATGATAATGTTATTTATGATCTTTGATATGAATAGACTCACTTAAGCGGAGAAGAGCCGGGAAAGTATGGCAATCGGATATGCGGTAACGCCTCAAGCTGCGGCTGCTTTGACTTGTCACGCACACTCCTCAAATATTGATCGATACCATTCCTTGTATTCCCTTTTAGGACGATTAGTCAAAGGCTCACAATAGTTTTTTAAAGCATCAACTGAAACAACAAGAACTTCACAATATTTAAAAGAATCTTCTTTCCTTCTAATTAATCTGTGATTGCCATCAATTATGCGTCCATAGCCACCCAAATTAATATAAATCAACGGTTGTTCCCTACGCGCAGGGGGCATTGAACGAATGCATTCTCTATTAATCCGATCTGTAAGCACCAGATCCAATAAATCATCAATTGGTATGACAATTTTATCAAACTCAACAGCATTGCTATTTATAGATTCTATTAGCCTAAAAACATTTATAAGAAGATTTTTGTCCTCAATTACATAAACCTCATCGTCAATTCCAGCTTCGATCATACCTCGAACTATCCATTTTATTTTGGTAAATAGCGCCCTGTTAAATTACAACTGCATTTAGTCCTAGTTTAACAGTTGGTTAAGTTACTGCTGCACCAATTTTATATTTTCTAAAGTAGTTGGTGAACCAGTTATTACAGCCACATAACTATTTTCAAATACATTGCTAAAATTGTTATCTGCAATAGTAATTCCACCGAGTAATTGAATTGCCCACACAGACATTCCTTTATCCACCTCAGCTAGCGTACCTTTGTACTTAATAGTGTTATCACCAATAACTTCATTGATCCGGAAATCTGATGTCATGTTAAATAATCCATCAACAATTTCTAGGCCATACTCTGATGGAATAAAAGCTTTGTGAGAGAAATTAAACGGTAATAGCTTTTCCCAATGATGCCACATAAGCCCAATTGCAATATATGAACAAAGCTCTTCCAACTTTTTAAAGTCCAGTGAAATTGTAAGAGCATTTCTAGTTCCGAGTTTTGAGTCTGAGACTTGATTTTGACTATAGGACGTTTCGAGTTCTCTCTGTAGTTTTTTATTTTTAGACAGTCGCTTACTTACATCCACTGAAAGTGCTGTTTCAGCATTGTCGTGAGTTGCACCAAATGGGAGGGTGGCTGTTAAATAATGTTCAAGTTTCGATTTAGCATTATTACACACAGCACATGCAGGTACTTTTGGAAGGTTATCCCTTTCATGATTTTGAAATAGCTCTCTAGGAAATACGTGATCAGCTGTAGTCGAGTTGTTTTTACGACAATAAACACATACTTTATCGCGAAATTTTTTGCTTCCTGCCACGGCGACTCCTTAGTAACTTAGACATCATGACTCCCCACGCAACAAATAACTAAGACAGCCATTATTATTTGCAGTACTTATCCCCCCTCAATCACAACTCAAATGGCCAAAGATTTTGACTCATATCTTGCCTAAGCTCGGCAATTACAAGCTGAACATGACTTGCGAGCAAAATATCAGCCATTAAAATGAAAATCACGCAGCAAAAACGCCCAAACATCAGTCTGGTAGCGTAAAAAGGGGTGAGTAGGTTTAACGTAAACTAACTACAATCTAGCCATCGGTGACAATTGGCTGCACCTTGTCGTCGTTTACGCTCTAGATGTTCACAATACGTCGATAATTCTTGAGTATTGCCCACAGCACCTTTGAAGATTTTCGTGAATTCGGCGGTCATTTTAAGCCAGTTCTCGGCAGGTATGTTTAAGCGGTGCAACAACTGCTGTGAGGATTGGCTGATAGCACCTCGTTTATCATGGCGTTGGATTCGACCTGTATCATCAATGAGTTGTAGATAATCTTTTGCATTAAACATCAGCCCTTTAGGCATATCTTGATGCTCATTGCCTACAAAAGGGAGTAGCGATTTAGGTTGTTCGCCTTTAACTGCCGCTTTGATGCGCATTTGGATACTGGTGAAGTCTGAGGTGTCTGGAGATATCGCTATATTGGCTCGGATAGGATTGAGGTCGACATAGGCCATACAAGCCAGCACCGCCGCGTCATCAAGTAATGCTTGGGACTTAAAGCGCCCTTCCCAAAATCGACCCTTACACTTATCTTCAGCATTGGCCTTTCTGGCAATGGGTTCATTAAGCGCCCGCATAAACCAGGAGATATCCATGAGTCGAAGTCGGTACTCTTTTACCCGCTTATTGATGATGGTTTGTTGATAAGATTCAAGCGGCTGGGCTTTTACAAAGTCGTGATTCAGGCTATCGCCTTTGAACAGTTTTTGCCATTGGGAAACAACCTCGATATCTGACCAACTCTTCGCTAACTCAGCATCGACCCGCAATACAAGGTGTAGATGATTACTCATGACTGCAAAAGCACAAATATCGATTGCGAACACTTCAGCTAGCTGCAACAGCCGACTTTCGACCCAGTCACGCCTATGCTCATAGGATTGTCCCGTGTGAATATCAACCCCACACAGGAATGCCTTTCTAACACAGCGACTTATGCAGTGGTAATAAGGTGTATCTTCCAAGCTGACTAACGCTTTTCTTGGCGTTGGCATAACAAACTCCTCTCTTCAGCCTTACCTAAAGCTTAGTAGACGAGCCTATATCTAACAATTTTGGGTGTCTCGGTTATTTACTGCAGGCGATTAATAACTCTAAAGCGGCAATTGAGAACTCGCTTTCATGTAGCAACAAGCACAAATAGAAATGTAACCAGCCTTCATTCCAAGGCTGCTACTTCATGGTGACCTTGCCGCCAATCATCTTAAATGCAGGCGCACCGCGGATAAGTGTATCGCGGGCAAAGATTTGCTGGCAGCTCGGGCATTGGCAGGGCGTTTGAGTGTAGTCATCGACAATGCGCTCTTTAAAGCACTTAACCAATGCCCCTTTACCGCCTTTGCGATACTTAAACAACAGCGCTTTGCATTTAGCGCAGAAGATCTCGACTGTCTGTGTCGGGCCTTTCTTATTGGGTTTAGCCATATTCAGTTCTAATATTCAGGTCTAATATTCAGGTCTAATATTTAGAGATAGGTCGTCGCTGGTTATTTTGTCATAAATCTTTTAAAAAAAGACATTTATCAAAGCAAACATTGCCTCAAACAGCAATAAAGTCGGTGTTAATCAGGATATTAAAATCCACGTTATCGGATGAAACTAGCATGAATAGCTGTTTTTTTGTGTGCGAAGAATAAAATTCAAATGACTGTTTAACATTTTTGCAACGACGTTTATGATAGCCATAAGCAGACTTTTTATCGCACACTTTTTATCGCAGGGAGTTGCTAAATGCATAAAATAATAAAAATACCCCTTATTAGCACCACGTTAGTGGTCGTCGCTGTAGCGGGTGGTTTGTACTTGTCGCTATCGATGAGCTTACCAGAGCTTGATAAAGAGGTGACGAGTGACAGGGTTAAGCATAAGGTCACCGTTGAGCGAGACCGTTTAGGGAGTGCGATTGTAAAAGCGGCGGATAGAGAGGATGCCGCTTACGGCTTAGGGTATGCCCACGGCCAAGACCGTTTCTTTCAAATGGATCTGCTGCGTAGAAATTCAGCTGGCGAACTGGCAGAAATTTTTGGCGAAAAAGCACTGGATTTAGATAAAAGCCGCCGCTTCCATCAGCTGCGAAAGCGGGCCAATAACATCGTGGATAATCTCGACCCTGTGCATTTGGCTGTATTGACGGCTTATGCCGAAGGGGTTAACGATGCGGTTGCAGCGCAAACATTAGCATCATTTGAATATATTGTGACTGGCAGCGAACCTAAGCCATGGCAACCTGCCGACAGTTTGTTGGTGATCTACAGTATGTACCTTGATCTGCAAGGTAATACGATTAAACGCGACTTAGCATTGACTCAAATACAGGCTTTATTTGGCGAGGAAATGTTAGCTTTTCTTATCCAGCCAAGCCAATATCAAGCCGCACTCGATGCTAGCCTACTGCCATTAAATAATGCGCCTATTCCTGCGTTAACTACCGATTTACTTGCTCAAGCTAAGTCTAATGATATTGCTGAGCCTTTAGATATTGGTAGTAATAATTGGGCGGTAACCGGTAAGTTAACCGCAAACGGCAACGCCATGTTGTCCGATGATATGCATCTGTCTTTTGCCGTGCCTATTATTTGGTATCGCGCGCAGCTTAACTATCAAAAAAACAATCAAAATGTGCAAGTTACTGGGGTGACATTACCTGGTGCGCCAGCGATTGTGGTTGGTAGTAATAGCAAGGTTGCGTGGGGCTTTACCAATGCTTATATCGATACCGCAGATTGGATTGCGATTGATGCGCAAACGCCGAGCTATATCGAACATGAAATTATTGCGTTGCCTGAATCTGAAGTTAATTTTGAAATTGAAATGTCTGCTTACGGCCCCATAAAGCAGATCGGTGAGCAGCGTTACGCGCTTTCTTGGGTTGCACATCAGCCTTACGCGGTTGATATGCAGCTTATTGAGTTAGATGACATTAAAACGGTAGAGCAAGGGCTTGAACTCGCGTCAACTATGGGGATCCCGGTGCAAAATATGATGCTGGTGGATAACGCTGGCAACGCTGCGTGGAAACCTGCGGGCGCATTTCCTGCAAGGACTAACCCGAGTAATGTGGCCATTAGCACTGAGCAATATCAGCCGGTTAATTGGCAGCAAAGCAATCGACAATTGCCGCAAGTGATTGACCCTGAGCGGTATCGATTGTGGACTGGCAACTCTCGAGTGGTATCGGTAAAAGAGCACCAACAACTTGGCGACGGTGGTTATGCATTAGGCGCGAGAAGTTCGCAGATACGAGATAGATTGTTTGAATCTGATGGTTACTCAGTAGATGATTTTTACCGGTTACAGCTTGATAATAAAGCTCGATTTTTACAAGCGTGGCAGCAGTTACTTCTACAGTCGTTAAACCAGCACCCCGAACGTTTTGCAGAAGACATTGCTTATCTGAATAACTGGCAGGCCTGCGCCTGTGCTGATTCAGTGGGTTATACACTGGTCCGCCATTTTCGCACCCAGCTTATTGATAGCACATTTGCACCGCTTGAAACTGAGCTCGCTAAGTTGACCGTCAGTTTAGCGCCGATAAAACGTAATCTTGAGCCGGGGATGTGGCAGTTAATTGAGAATAAGCCACACAGTTGGCTGCCTACAGAGCATAAAACTTGGGCAGATTTTATGTTGGCGAGCTACGTTATAAGCCGCGATAAACTGCTTGCACAATACAGTGAGAATAACCACATGGCGGACTTAGCGTGGGGCAAAGTGAATCAACTTAACATTCAACACCCATTTTCTAAACAGATCCCAGCATTGAGCTCATTATTAGATATGCCAATCGTTGAAGGTTTTGGTGATAGCTTTATGCCTGCCGTACAGGGGGCATCTTTTGGCGCATCGCAGCGCTTTATAGTACAAGCAGGTGATGAAGTTAACGCGATTATGACGGTTCCTGGCGGCCAGTCTGGTCATCCGTTATCGGACTTTTATCGCGCAGGCTTTGATGAATATGTCGCTCAGCAAAGTACACCATTATTACCGGGTAACATTATTCATCAACTAACGATATCGCCGAGTGCGAAGCCTGCTAGTCACTAAGTATCCGGTCACTAAATAGTTAGTCACTAAATCGCTAGTCACTAAATCACTAATCACTAATCACTAATCGCTAATCGCTAATCGCAAAATAGGATCCACAATTTAGTTATTATTGGCCGCCATCAGTGATGTGGATGCTTGCAGTTTGTCTGCACTGATGTGACCCGCTGTTAGCTAAGAGCTAAGAGCTAAGAGCTAACAGCGAATAAGAGCACTTAGTCAGCAGCACGCCAAGGCGCAGGGGCTAAGTGCTGTTTCAGCAAGCTGACAAAACCAGAGATGCGTGCTGAACGCTCCTTCATTGGGCTGCTTAACAAGGCGACAATGTTGGCGTTAGGCAAAGTGTAATCTGGCAATAAACGCACTAATTCACCACTGTCTAGTTGTGGCTGCACGTCCCATTCTGAGCGCATAATAATACCGAGTCCGGCCATGGCCCAGTCTTTGATTACTCGTCCTTCATTACTGGCAAGACTTGGATTAACTCTGATCACCTGATGCGAGCCATCAGTAATATGGCTAAATTGCCATAAGGTTACATCTTCATTATTTTCTCTCAATGCGATGCAATGATGCTTGAGTAGCTCTTGTGGTGATAGGGGATAGCCCATCTGCGCTAGGTATTTAGGCGAGGCGCAGATGAAGCGCTGATTTACCGCTAAGGTGATCATTTTTAGTGATGAGTCATTTAGTGCGCCAATATAAATAATAATGTCCCATTTATGATGATTCGACCAATTGGGGTTATCTGACAGCTCAAGTTCAATATCCAACTGCGGATGCGTAACCTTGTATTGAGCCAGTAATGGCGCGATATAATCGTTACCAAACCCCAGTGGTGCTAATACTCTTAACTTGCCTGATACCACTGACTTACGTTGATCAATCAGCTCTTGTAGCTCATCTAAGCTGTGAAGAATACTAATGCCTTTATCGAGTAATAGCTGACCCTCTTCGGTCAAGCTCACTACCCGAGATGGTCGCTGGATAAGGCTAATAGAAAGCTTCTTTTCAATATGTTGCAGCCTTAATGTCACTGAAGGCGGGGTGATGTTTAATGTTCTTGCTGCATCAGCCAAGGTGCGATGACTGGCTATCACCACTATAAAGCGCAGATCTTCAGTGCTGATCATTTGGTTTCAACCTAATCTATATCTTGATAATAGTTAATATAAAATAAATGTCTGTTGTTAGATACTGGCGATTAAACAAGGAGTTTGAAGTAATTCAAATACTTTAAATAAATGCTTTTAAACAAATGCCTTTAAATTTATCTTACTTATTGATGAACAGGATATGATGATGCCATCAAGCCAATCTCTCAGTGCTGCACAGCAAAGCCAATATCAGGCAATTGATACGCCATTTTTATATGTAAACAAGCCTGTATTCATTAATAATCTGCAGCAGTTACGCGAAAAAATTGAGGGGTTAGGTGCGAGTTTAAGGCCGCATTTTAAAACCTTAAGATCACTCGAGGCTGCTGAGTATTTACTGCCAACTAAAAGCTCACCGATAACCGTATCAACGGTAAAAGAAGCTGAAGCGTTAGCGTCGCAAGGTTATAGCGACATTATTTATGCCGTCGGAATTGCCGATGGTAAATTGCCAAGAATTGCCAATATGCTGGCTCAAGGTATTAATGCCAGAGTGTTACTCGATAGCGTTGAGCAAGCGCAGCAACTCAACCTATTTTGTCAGCATAATCAATGCAAAATTCCAGCGTTAATTGAAATTGATTGTGACGGCCATCGCGGCGGGATCCCGCCAGAAGATGAGCGACTAATTGAGATTGCCCAGCTTCTAAGTGCGGGCGCCGCTTGTTTTCATGGCGTGCTTACTCATGCGGGGGAATCATATGCTTGCTTTGACAAGCAAGCATTAATCGATGCAGCGCAAAATGAAGTCATCGCAGCAGCAACCGCCGCGAAGCGTATTCGTCAAGCTAATATCACTTGTGACATCGTCAGTATCGGCTCTACCCCAACGGCGCAAAGCTATCAAAACCTAGATGGGATCACCGAAGTTAGAGCAGGGGTGTACACCTTCTTTGATTTGGTTATGGCAGGTCTTAATGTTTGCCAATTAAGTGATATTGCCGCGAGCGTAGTGACTAGCGTTATTGGTCACAATCATGACAAAAATTGGATATTTATCGATGCTGGCTGGATGGCGCTATCTGGAGACAGAGGCACTGCAGAGCAACCAAAAGATTGTGGTTATGGTTTAGTGCGAGACTGTAATGGTCAAGTATTGAGTGGCTTGCAGGTGATTACGGTTAACCAAGAGCACGGCATTATCCAAGCGGTTGATGGCAGTAGTATTTGCCTTGAGCAGTTCCCGGTTGGTAGCCGTCTGCACATTTTACCCAATCATGCTTGTGCCACTGCATCGATGCATAGTCAGTATCATGTTTTTAATAGTGATAGTGAAGATGATAGCTACGAGATCTGGAATAGGGTACAAGGTTGGTAATATGATTTATTTATCTGAAGCGCAAACATCCAAGCTTATTTCCCATCAATTAGCTTATAACGCTGTTAAAGAGGCTTTTGTTGCCGCAATTGGCGACAAGGCAACGTTATTTCCTGTGGTGAATGCCCAAGGGGTTAACCCTAATGAGATGTTTTCATTAAAGTCGGCATCTACCCCCAATTTAGTGGGCTGGAAAACAGGCAGCTACTGGCCGGGTAATCAAGCCAAAGGTATTCCTTGCCATGGCACGAACGTCTTTTTATTAGATCCAGCAACAGGGATGCTGCAAGCGATTATTGCTGCAACGGCAGTTAACGCCTATCGCACTGGAGCCGCTGATGCGGTCGCCGTTAACTATTTAGCCAGAGAAGATGCGTCCGTTTTAACCGTATTTGGAACGGGGCATCAAGCTGAGTATGAAGTGCTGGCCGTGAGCCAGGTCCGTGCCTTAACTAAAGTATATGTGGTTGGGCGAAGCCCTAGTAAAACCGAGAAACTGGTCACACGCTTAATCGAAAAAGGCCTAAACGCAGAAGCTAGCGATGCACAATTTGCGTGTGAGCAAGCAGATATCATTGTGACTGCAACAACGGCGCAGGCGCCATTATTTGAGGCGCTGTGGGTTAAAGCAGGCACTCATATTTCGGCTATGGGGGCTGATAAGGTCGGCAAGCAAGAGTTGCCGGTTGAGCTTTACCGCCAAGCGCGATTATTTTGTGACTTTACATCACAATCAGTTGTGATTGGCGAGTTTCAGCATGCAGCTAATGCCGAGATCGCAGAGATTGGTCAGGTGATAAACGAGCCCGCATTAGGGCGTCAAACTGCGACTGAGGTGACGATATTTGATAGCTCAGGCATTGCGATTCAAGACTTGTTTGTTGCGGCACATATTCTAGCGCTTAGCCAGAGTGATCATTAATCTCGCTCAATAATTGATATCGTATGACTTCATTATTAAAGGGCTAGAGTGTTAGCCCTTTATCATCAGTTGTACTTTTTAGGGCGTATCACTTGGATTATTGGCTTCTAATCCTTCTATTTCATCAATTGAGATTGTGACTTTTTGGTATTGATTTCGGCCACTGTCTTTTGCTTTATATAAGGCTTTATCGGCAATCAATGCCACTTGCCTACCAATAATATGTGTATCACTTTTAAATTCAAAGTCGTCTATAGCGAGCACCTTACAAACACCAAGGCTGATTGTAACAAATTCAGCGGTTTGGGCACTAGGATGAGGTAAAGCTAAGTCTTTAAAGGCCCGCAGCATAGCGTCTAGTTTTTGCTGTAATGCGTCATCGGGGATATCTCGAAACAGCATAATAAACTCTTCTCCGCCAAAGCGCGCACAGATATCTTCAGCTCGATAAAACTGCTGGGTGAGAGTTTGCGCGACTTTAACTAACGCATCATCCCCGGCTAAGTGGCCAAGGGTATCGTTATACTCCTTAAAGTGGTCGACATCGGCAATGATCATCGTAAAACCTATCTGTTGTCGTGCGAGAAGCTGGCAATAGGTGTCAAGCCTTTGCTCGAACGCGCGGCGATTGGGGATGTTGGTCAGTTTATCGATATAGACCTGTTCGTTGAGCTGCTTAGTTTGCTCTTGAATCGTGCCCATAAGTGCATTGAAGTGAGTGGCAACATTCACTAACTCTGTAATTGGATAGCGGTGTTTGAGCTTTTTAATTTCTCGGCTCTTATCCATCTCTTCAATATCATTTGCCAGTTTTTGTACCGGGCGCACTAAAAAGTAGGAATATAACAAATAGGCTAAAAGCAGCAGGGTGGTCATTTCAGCCAGTAAGATAAAGATGTCGGCCCCTAAAATGGGAGGTGAGCCAGTATTGGTGTGGTTAAGCGTTAGCTTAAAAAGTGGAGTTCCATCGATATTACGAACTAGACGCTCAGATGTGGGTGTGAGTTTACTGAGTGCTTTTGGTGAGCCCAAATTAGACATAGGAATGAGTCTGTCTTCGGCGGTCAAGGTGCTCATCTCGACTCCCGCGGATGTAAATTGAGATAGCTCGTTAATGAACTTTTTGCCTATGAGCCTGATAAAGACTAAATAGCCTAAAGCTGGGCCACTGCGGTTGGATTGTAAAATGGATGTAGAGCTAAACAGTGCGGGTCCATATCGGGTCGATATAACGCCTGTTTTTGACGGGACATCCTCGGGGGCGGTTATGGGGGCCTCTACAGGGGGAAATGCTTGTTTTGCCTGTGGTGAAAGAGCTTTATTTTGCGGATAAAGGCTGAAGTTGGTAAATTCAAACTCAAGGGGCTTATCACTTCTATGATTGAAGCCTTTGGAAAAAATCAGTTTATTGGAAGAGTTGAAAATAAAGACCCCATCCACTTCTAAGCTTTTAAAGGTGTCATCTGGATATTCATGTTGCTCATAAAATCGCTTAGCGCTGACGCTCGTTGATTTCATGTAGCTGTAGGTTCTGTCCCAGACTGCGTAATCATAATTAAGAGTATGTAGTGGCCTCACCATCTGTTTGAAGGCGAAATCTAGTGCTATGAGCTCTTGCTCTGAGGCTTTTAGTAGTGACTTTTCGATAATAGGGTTTTGCACCCAAATTCTAAAAGCAAACACCGCACTGGCAAATAATACGAAAATGGCGACAGAAATTCGTAGTTGTAGCTGATTAAAGGTTTGAGATTTTAATTTGACGACCATTAGAAACCTTTTAAAACAGAGCATTATTTCAGTAAAGCTCATTAATTGGTGAGGAGCCAATTATTTATAAGAGGTCTGCTTACTTGGTGATTAATAATATTGTGTTTAGACCGTATGCATTGGGGGGTAGCGTTTGTCGTGATATGGCAGTTGTTCTGATAAAAAAATGACAAAGAAGAAACAAAAAGCCACTAATGGGGATTAGTGGCTTTTAGTTAGTTTGTGTAACGGGCTTTATGCCATTCTTTGCGTTGGCTTCCAGCGCAGTAGTTGCGCCGGAACTTTAACCCCTTGCGCGGTTAATGAATTGACGCGATTAAGATACGCAGCGCCATACATTAAGTGCTTAGCCAAATCGACAGCGTTACGGTCTTGGTAGTTATCTAAGTAACTGCCTTTAGCCCACTGGTTAAAGGCGCCAAGTGCAGGACCTGCCCAAATTTGATAGTCCATTTCGCGGCCGACTTCACCAGAGTTTGACCAGCGGCTTGAAAGACCAAGGTACCAGCGGAAAATTAGCGCCATTTTACGCTTTGGGTTACCTGTCGCACGTTCAATCTGTTTTGGGTCGCGTTCATTAAAATGTGCTACAGTGCCGGCCCAAATTTCATCAAGGCTTGAGCGAAATACTTGTTTTTCAAGCTTTTCACGCTCATCACTTGGAATGGCCTCAATTGAGTCATAGCGAGTGTAAAGCTCGTAAAGTTTGTTAGCACGCATCGGAAATAACGTTCCACGCTTAACCACTTGTAGCTTTACGCCCATCTCAAACATATCGGCTGCTGGTGCCATCGTCACATCGGCCATTTCAGTTGTAGCAAGTAGCTTACGCGTATGCTCACTGGCGCCCGCTTCAACGCAGGCTTGGTTGATAGAGCCAGTAACAATATAAGCGGCGCCCATATTGAATGTCGCCAGCGCTGCATCAGGCGTGCCCACACCGCCGCCGCAACCAACACGGATTGGTGTTTCGTATTGCTGCTTGGCTTGAATTTCTTCTTTGAGAGCCAAAATAGTCGGCAGTAAGGTCACTAATGGGCGGTTGTCGGTATGGCCGCCAGAATCAGCTTCAGCGGTAATGTCATCCGCCATTGGTACCAGAAGCGCCAGATCCATTTGCTCGGCGGTAATCGCGCCTTCATCTACCAGCTTTTGCAGCATTTTAACGGGCGCGGGCATCATGAATTTTTCAGCCACTTCGGTGCGGCTAACTTTAGCGATAACCTTGTTGGCAATCACAATATTGCCTTGTGCATCGCGGCTTAAACCTGCGGCGCGGTAATACACAATTTGCGGCGTTAAGCCTAAGAAAGCCGATGCTTCAACAGTGCGAACCTTATGCTTTAAAAATAGCTCAACGCTGCCACGCTCTAACGCTGGCTCACTTGGGCTATGGATAAGGTTAAACATGTACGGGCCATTAGGTAGCGCCGCTTGAATGCGAGTAATTGCGGCTTCTACGCGGCTTGGAATAAGACCTGCGGCGCCAAATGAGCACAAAATACCGGCTTGACCGAGTGCAATAACCAGCTCTTCAGATGAAATGCCATTGGCCATCGCGCCAGCATAATAGGCGTACTTAACGCCATGAACGCGGCGAAAATTACTGTCACCTAGGCTTTCAGTGCCAAGAGCGGGTGTAAAGGCACTAACAGGTAAGTCAGTACTGTTGGCAGCTTGCTCGGTGACGATGTTGGCTGATTGGGCGATACCAAAGCCATGTTCGCTGTGGTTTACCACGTAACAGCCACGGCTAAAATCTTTAAGCTGTTGCTCCATCACTTGCACATCAAAGCTAATATTTGACTCACTAACAGCCCATGGCCACGGCGACAGCATTTCACTTGTTGTAGTAGGATTCATTTTTGTAGACTCTTAAATTTATTTTTGAGCTTTTAGCTCTAATTTAATATTTTCTAATTCTTAGCGCTTTTAATGGCTAAAGAGCTCGCCTCTTTGACCATTAACTTCAGCCAAAAAGCGAAGCTTTTAGGCTTCTTCGATGCAGATGGCAATATCAAACACTTCGTAAATACGCAACCCATCTTTACTTAGGCTGGCATTACCGGTGATCACCTTCTTACCATCTTCATCTTTAACTGAGGTAATGTTCACATCCATCGACATCTGCTTGTTCAGCGGGTTGATCTGACCGCGGTACTTCCACTTGATGTTCGATAAGATTTGGCCAAATTTAGGATTGCTAAAGCCAGCACCTAAATCTTTACTGATGGCATAAGTTTGCATGGTTTCAATAATCGCTTCAACACCTAAGGATCCTGGCATAACCGGATCTTGGTGGAAGTGGAATTGGAAGAACCAGTCACTTGGGTCAATGGTGCGCTCAGCATACAAGTAACCTAGGCCTTCAGTGCCGCCATTATCAACAATTTCGACACTGTCGATAAAGTTAAGTTGGCCGCCCGCTAGGCGATAATGTGGCTGGTTTGCTGGAGCGTTAAAGTGACGACCACTCTTATCAAGCAGGTTGACCTTAGTGGTTGCCGCCACGCCATTAGCCACATGCCAAGGCTGAGTGACTTTACCATTATCTAGACCAAGCTGATCTTTAAGCGCATCACCTTTGAAGTAACCAAATACAGCGTTGCCGCGATAGAAAGGCTCATTATCAACGCTTAGCTCGAAGCTAAAGCTTTGAATAATGTTGGTGCCTGCCATGACGGTCGATAACAAACGCGAGTCGTTGCGTATAGTCTTACCGCGAAGGTCAACATCGCGCAGTAACTCGCCGCTACCATCTAAGTTACGGAAGAATAGCTCAAGCCCTGGGAACCCTAGGGTTGTGCCCATATAGCCTGAAATAAAACCGTTAGGCTGCAAAGAGATTTCCATCAAAATCGAGTATGGCATGACTGCGCCATGGTTATTTTTGTCAAAATACCACGCGTCAGCGGGCACTTCATACTCTGCGATACACGATGATGGTTTTTTAAATTCGCCGCGCTTGCCGTTAACTTCAATTACACGGGTGGTCACTTGCAAGTCACCACATGGCGTGCGTGGCGGGATCATGCCGCGATAGATTGAAAACTCTGGGCCGAAGCAGTTCTCGATATTACCGGTGGCAAACTCAAACATGTGATACGGCGTAAATGGCACGGTATCTGGCACACGATTCGGGTAATCAGGGGTAATAGGCGCTTCAACGTGTGATATTGGAATAACGCCCTTGTTTGGCTCTTTGCTCAGATCAGGGATTTGCGCCATTAACGGTGCATTGACTGATGCTGGCTGGTATACCTTTTTGTTAAGAGACGCTGAAGGCTCTTTACCAAAAGACGCCGCAGGCGCTTGAGTGTTTTCAATAGCAGTGACGTTAGCAAGAGTTGGGTAACGAGTACACTCATCTTCCTCGCGGATCATCACGCCTAGGTTTTGGAAATCAACCACGGCTTTACCGTTAAGTAAAATATCAATATTGGCTTTAGCGTAAGGGCGCGGGCTGAAACCGATTTCAGTCACTTCCATACGGTAAGTTAGCACACCTGATTGTGGCAGAACTTGGCCGCGACAGCGCACTTGCTGTGAGGCGTTTTCAAGTGGCTGGAAACGGCCATTTTGAGTTTGAGTGTGCATGCCAAGGTGCAACATGTAGAACTGCAGTAACTGACCACAACCTTCAGCCATTAGTGAGCCTGCCATGACTTGGTCGCCCTTAAAGTGACACGGGAAATACCAGTGATCGGCTTCAAGTTGCTTATGACCTTCAATTAAGCCAAGACCCCAAGTACCGCCAGTGCGATCAACCTTGCTGACCTGTTCAATCATCAGGAATTTTTCAGAAGCAAAACACAGTGATGGCTGCACGTTACCTTGATGGCTAGGGCCAAAACAGCCTGCAATATCAGCGCTGAGCAACTTATGGATGTCGCCATAGCTAAATTGCGTTTTCGGGCAATCAAGTAGCGGATTGAATTGCTGCTTTTGCACAAGGCTACGCGCTTTAATCTCATCTTCAGTGCGGATAACCCCTTTGCCGTCGGCCAGCTCTTCATCGGTAAAGAAGCCAGCGCAGCCGCCATCCATTTTAAGCACCATCTTGTCGCCAACAAAACACTCGTATGAGAAGAAGAATAATAATGTTTCGCCGTTGCGGGCATAGTTATTAATCTTAATGTCATAACGCAGGGTGTCACCGCCGCGAGGCAAGTCGCCTAAGAAGGTAAGGGTGCAATCAAGTAAACGATAAACACGTTCGCCTTTGTTTTCAAAATCGATGCCGAGGTAGCTGATCAGCATTAAATCACATTGGCCCGATTCAACCGCAACCGCCCAAGGAATTTGGCCGTCGACAAGATACGGCGCATCAACAGGAATGTCGTATTCAGTGGTCATAGAGCAAGGTTTATATTGATTGATGCTCGCATCAAGCTTAGTCACGCGTGACACCAATAGATAATCGGTGGTTGGCAGACGTACGCGACGTGAATAACCGTCAATAATGGCGTAGTCATTACCAAATACGTTGGCGATATCACCTTCAGCGTATTCAACTAAATCGGCATAGTTCCAAATACACGGCTTTAATGCTGGCACTGGTGGTGTGTATGGCAGCACGTTAGCGTGATCTGGCTTGAGTTCTACGACGCTGTTTTGCACTGGCGCAGCTTGTGTTAGAACGGGTGTTAGGACTGGTGTTAGATCTTGGGCAGGTGAGCTTGCGGCAACGGCCACGCTCTCGATTGTATGACCCGTTACTTGAGCCAGTTGCTGTTTCAGCAGAGCATCAGCGACTTTCATACCCGCACTGCGGCTTTCTAGGAAGGCGAGGTGAGCTTGTTGAGCCAATTGTTGGTTCTGTTGAAAATTAGCTAGGTCGCCAGCGGCAATATCGCCAGTAACAGTATCGAGAGTCTTGTCTGTATTGTTTGTTGTATGAGTGATTGTATTTGTTGTCATTGGTGGGGTACCTAATTCACGTTTGGGTGCCAGAGCGGTTACGCCAATGTTTGCTACTGTATTTACAGTGCTGTTTGCTGCAATTGTTATTTGTGACTCTACTGAGCCAGCTGTTTCTAATGAGTTAGCCTCTACGGTGTTAGCCGCTTCTGCTGAATCAGTGGCCTTGATAGGCTTAATTGGGTTTACCACAGTCGATGCTGTCGCCTGTGCCAATTTCTGAGTAATCGTCTCAAGGTTTGCAAGCGGCGTATCGACAATATGCTGATAGATATCACGGCCACCTAAGGTGACTTGCTTCACCAGTTGGTGTTTCGCATCAGATTTAAGCTCACTGCTTAAACGCGCTGTTAACGCCTGTTGTTCGCTAGCGGTTTGGCTAATCAACAGCTGTGATAACTGGTTTTCACTAATATTGTTTATTAGCGCGCAATTAACCCCATTTGTTTGAACCGCAACTTGTTTATTTAGATTTAGTAAGCCATGTAATAGGCTTGCCATACCAGCAGCAGCAAAGCAGTGACCAATGCGCTGCGCTGCAGCTGTGTGGGTAACTTGAGTGCCCGCCATTGGCGCTAATTGAATTTGGCTCGCTGGCGCGGCCATGGTTTCAATCACTTTAATCGCATTAAAGTCGGTAGCAGTTTGGCTAAGTAGCTTGTCGGTGGCCAAAGCCGTCTCGGCGGTTTTAGCAAATCCAAGCGCATCAATTTGGCCATAAGAGCTGCCAGATGTGGTTTGATCTTTGACTAATACGACTGCGCCTGCACCTTCACCCACATTCCATGTTGTAGTCGTTGGATTGAGCTTAGGCTCAAGCGCTACCGGTGCAATAGCATTTTTGAGGATGATCTGCTCAAAGCTACCCGAAAGATCAACCGCGGCAATCACTACCGCATCTAAGTTGTCTTCCATGATGAGGTTTTGCGCCACATCGATACAGCGACTCACCGATTGCTCGGCTGCTGAAATGGTAAAGGCAGGGCCATTAAAGTCCCATAATGACGCCACTCGTGACGCCATAATATTACCAATAAAGCTGGTGTACTGATTCAGCTTGGCAGCATCAAGGACGCTATCCATGGCAATGGCTTCAAGTGCTTGATACTCGTCATCAGATAAGTTCACGCCCATTGCTGCAAGGCTTTGTTGTAGCTGGGTATGTAGGTTTACTCGGCCACGGAACTGATGCAGTTCAAGCTCGGTTTCCATCGCCACGAGTACGGCAACTTTCTGCCCCGGCTCAAGTTTGGCGTCACGAATGGCTTCGTCAGTGACTCGCATCAGCATAAGCTGCTGTGAGATCAAACGGTCATCTTCATTAGGTGGCAGCTTAAAGCGTAAAAAGTCGAGCTCGAACTTGTCGATATAAGCGCCTTTAGGCGCAGATGCTAAGCCAAACTCTGCTAAAAGTTCATTGTGCTTCTCAAGGCCTTTCCAGCGTTTTTTAGGTAGCTCGATAAAGCCATTACCGTCTTGAATCACTGCGTTGTTTAACGCATTGATACTGCTCAGCGGACCAAAGTGAGAGGCAAGGCCAACCACTTTTAGCGGCTCTGCTTGACGAGCGACTTGAGTGGCTTGCTTTGCTTGTGTAACCGCGGTGCCTTTGCCGTTGTACGACTCTAATAACAGGTGAGCATTACAACCACCAAAGCCAAACACAGATACCCCAGCGTGACGAGTTTTAACGCCATAATGATTATTCGATGGTTTATCAGGCCAGCCTTGTACCATGCTAGGCAGAGTCGCTTTGCCAAACAGTTTTCTTGGTGAGGCGATAGCATCACTAATATTAATGCTTGGTGGTAAAAAGCCTTCTTTCATGGCGAAAATCATCTTCATGATCCCCGGCATGCCTGCCGCTGTTAATAGGTGGCCTAAGTTAGACTTGGCTGAACCAATTAACGGTGCATCAGTACCTTGCAGCTTGTCTTCAAAGAAGGTTTCCATTGAGGTTAGCTCGATTTTGTCACCCAGCGGCGTGCCGGTGGCGTGACATTCGATAACTTCAATGTCTTTTGGCTCAATGTCACTGGCAGCGTAAGCACGCTCAAAAGCTTTTACCTGACCTTTTGGGTTTGGGCTTAATACAAATTGGCCTTTACCGTCATTTGATAGACCGACGCCACTAACAACTGCATAGATTTTGTCGTTATCACGCTCTGCATCTTCAAGGCGTTTAAGCACTAAAACGCCAGCGCCTTCGCCAGCAAACAAACCTTTGCTGCTGCCATCAAACGGTACTGAAATGCCGTGATCAGGATAAGCGTGGAAAATCGAGAATCCCATATTGATAAAGAAAGGATCCGCACCTGATACCGCGCCAGCAAGCATGATATCGGCTTTGCCAGTGCTTAAGTAATCACAGGCAAGTTTTAATGAGTACACTGAACTGGCACAGGCTGCATCAAGGCTTAACTGTGCGCCGCCAAGGCCTAGTGCATCGGCAACAATTTTAGAACTGTTGTGAGCAATTGCGCCGTTAGCGGCATTAAGGCTAGCTTCGTTTGACCCGCGAGCGGTATGAGCATTGGTTGGGCTGAGCTTAAATGCCTTTGCACCAAGCTTATCTTGTAGGGCCTTTTCAACTGCGCTGTGATAAATCGGCAAAAACAGATCGTTTGAGCGGGTTGTTGGGAACGACAATGCGCCCATAACAACACCTGCGCGGCTTAAATCGCAGGCATTGATATCAATACCTGCGTCAATTAGCGCGTTGCGGCTAGTGTCTAACGCCCATAAAAAACTCTGATCTAAGCCGTTTAAGCTCTGCTCTGACAGCTTGTAGCCTGCGGCGTTAAATTGAAAGTTTTCAATGTAGCCGCCTTGATTACAATAAAAGCGATCTGACTGACCTTGTACACCTTGATAGTCGCTACTGTTAGCGCCTAACTTTTCATTGCTTAAGGTGCTGCGTGAGTCACGTCTATCGAGCAGGTTTTGCCAGAACTCCTGCGGGCTTTTAGCGTCAGGATAAAGCGTGGCTAGGCCGACAATCGCAATTTTACTTTGCTTACTAGACTTGACGTCTTGAGCCGATAATTGCGTAGAAGTGTTGCCTGTTAACGACATTAGACTTCCTCTCTCAGTATAGGGTGTTCGGTAGACGCAATTGGAGTGTGCATTTTTGCCTTAACCGCAGTTAATTGGCAAAGCGTTATCTCGCGTTCGAGTCCGTCGATAAAGGGATGCAGTGACAGCGGCACCTTGTGGCTGATTAACTGTCCGAGCGCTTTTAGTAAGCTAGTGATATCCGAGCTGCCTTTGGCGTTTATCGGTACAGTGCAGCAAGGCAGGTGTTGTGCGCTGGTGCTGGCACCATCTTGTTTGGCAATTTTATCAATCAAGGTGCAATTTTGTCTGTCGGCACCGATTTCAACAAATAGCTTGGCACCTTGGTTTTGTGCGTGATGAACGAGCGCGGTAAAGTCCAAGGTTTGGCAGAAGGTGTCGGCAATAGACTGGGCAACGACTTGGCTGCTAAGTGCTTGCTGACTCACTGTTTGCTTAGTGGTTAGATCGGCGGCGCTAATAAATTGAATATCAGTCGGCAACGATTGTTTTAGCGGCTGCTGGTAAAAATCTATCACATTGTGATGTTCTTCCATTGCAGGCTCAGTATGCATTGCCGTAACGCGATTAGCGGCGATGCCACGTTTACCTAATGCCGTTAGTAGCGCGCGGCATTGCTGCTCACAGCCAGCAATCACGCAGGTATCGCCTTGAATAATCGCAAGGTAGGCGTGTGGATAATCGCCAAGTAAGGCCTGAATTGGCGCCGCTTCACTTCTAACGACAAAGCTATTCCATATAATGTCGGCATCATGGTTATTAAGCTGCCAAGCGCGTCTTACCGCGGTTAACTTGCCTGAAATAGCACTGGTGAATAATGGATCGGTTTGGGTTTTACGGATTAAATCATGAGGATTTTGCCATACCCCAAGACTGGCCCACATCGAGGCTTCACCCATTGAGTAACCTAATGCAAAATTAGGACTAATGTTAAACTCATCAGTCAGTAATTGGGTTAACAGGTAGCTTGAACCCACACCTGCAATAGCCAAGTCACCTAAGCTCATACCTGCGGCATGCTTAGGGTCGACATGGTAAATATGCTCGGCTTGTAGCATCGATTTTAAATCGCCTTCACGCTCAAGTTTGGCGTAAAGCGCTGGAAAATACTGATGCAACTCATTAAGCATATCGGCGTAAACGGTGCCAACACCTGGGTAGACAAACGCTAAGCCTGCGTGTTGGTTACCACCAAGTGGGGTCGTGCAAAAGTAACTGCCTGCCGGGGTTTTGTATTGCTTGAGTGACTCAGTATTGTTTTGCTCAAACAGCGCAGCTAAAGCATCAGTTAGTGCGTTTAACTCAAGCTTTAGATTGGCAACCGAACTGGCTTGAAGCACCGCGCGATAAGCGGGCGCGACTAGATTTGTAGCTAAATGGTTTGCAGCGAGTAGGTTCTGCTGCATCAAGGCTAATAAGGCTGGTTCATTAGCGCTGAGTGTTGTGAGTTGCTGCTGTAAATCTGCCAGTGCCAAAGCGATATCGCTTTGGCTGTTGCCGCTTAAAATAAACAGTAAACGCTGGCTATTGAGTAGCGACTTAGGCGCAATAAAACCACTGCCTTGGCTGATTAAGTAGCTGGTGGTTTCACTTTGATTACTGAAATTTATCGCCGCCACTCGGTTTTGATGAAATTCAGTAAACCAGTAATGACTTTTAGCTTGTTTAGGGCCAAGTTCAATATTGCTGTCGGCGGTTAATCGGCAATGGGTTCGGCTAGCAAGTTGCTCAACTAAGTTGCACACCTTGGCAAACTGCTGCTCACTATTGAGGTTGTGATAGCTTCGATTAGCGCTGATATCACTCAATGTACGTTTGGCCTGAGCTAATGCCAGTGCTAATGACGGTGTTAATGCCTGAGTATTTGATTGAGTCGCATCATAGGTTTGGCTACTTTGCTGCATTGCAGCTAGCTGCGCATGGGGATGAATGCGCAGCTGCGCCGCTTTAAGTGCAGGTAGCATCAGTAATGCATGGGTCGCACTTTCAAGCTTTACAATATTGCCGGCATTGATAGCGTTGGTCGCAGCATTAAGCTGCGACTCAAAGCTAGCCGACTGTTGACTGCAGTCACTGCCGCTGTCGATAACAATATTGACGATTTCAGCCGCTGCGGTTATTGCATCGAGTTGTGGCGCAGGCAGCAAAATCAGCGCGATGCGTAGCGGCATCGCACTTGCTTTAGGCGTTTGTTCCACTATTTCGCCTCACTGTCAGTTGCCAAAACGTTAGGCGAAAATGCCGCGTTTAAGCTTTTGCTTATGGTGATTTTAGCCGACTTAAACATGGCACTTAACTCGCCATTAGCATGGTATAACGCCACGTTAGCTTCAAGTGAGCGCTTGTTGTATTTAACCACTTCAAGCTCAATAACACCTGCGTCGCCAAATGCTAAAGGTTGGTAAGACACAAATTCACCAATGGCTGAAGGTAAACTCGCAGCGCCGGTTTTAAGTCTGGCCCAAACCAACATGGCTTGTAGCAGCAAATCTTCAGCAAAAGGTTGGCTACCACCCACATGAGATTGCGGCGTAAACTCGCCACAATCGCTAAGCTCAACCAATGGTAAAGCAACGCTCGCGACTAAGCCGTGGTCATCGAAACGGACAACCGATTCGATACCTTGTAGACGCGGCCCATGGAACAAGGTGCCGTTACTATAAAGCTCTTTCGCTGTGGTGATCACCTTAGCTGCACTTAAGTTAAACGGCTTGGTCACGTGCTCAGTTGTAATGTTACCTACAAGCGTTGCTTGATATTGTGGGCGGCCATTACTGCTGATCAACGCATTCAGTGTCGAATCATCGCCTGTGGGCGTTAGCTCAAGCGTTAACTCTTGAGCTGCATCAGTTTCAAATACAATGCCTTTTAGCAGTTTGTAATCTATCACTTTTACTTGAGCGCCAAGCATATCGCTCGCCGCTTCACGCATCCAGTCAATAGCACATACCGTTGGCAGGACACTGTTACCGCCTATGCGGTGATCTTCAATGAAGACCATCGCACTCGGGGTTAATGTTCGCGTTACGGTTACTGCTTGCAAAGGTGTTGTTTCTGCATCAGCACGCTGGCCCTTAGTCGCAAGACGCTGCGGGATCAGTGCAAGTTGCACCTCACCCGCATTAAGCTTTTTTACAGAAGCAGCCTCTGAAGCAGCGTCAGTGCCTTGCATAGACGTACCAATTAGCAATTGCACGCCAGTCTCTCCCAATAGCTGAGTCGCAAATAGCTCTGCACCCGCTTTTAATGGAATAACGTATACGCCGCGGTCAGTAAACATTTTCTTAAGCGCAGGGTTAACCATGCCGCCATCCCAAGGGCCCCAGTTAAAGCTCATCACTTTAGCTTGTGGGTTGCGAGCAGTGAACTGCAGCGCTGCCTTGTTGAGAATGTCGTTCGACATCGCGTAATCGCTTTGGCCTGTATTACCGTAAAAACCTGCTGCTGATGAGAACATAGCAAGTAGCTTAATCTTGCTTGGCTCAAGTGCGGCAAGTAGTGCTTTAAGGCCGTTAACCTTAGTGCCGTATACGCGAGCAAGTTCTGCTAAGGTTTTGTCTTGAATATGCTTATCAGCAAGTACACCAGCGCCATGAATTAGGCCGGTTATTTCAGATGAACGACCTTTTAGCGCGGCAGTAATCGCTGCACTATCGGTGACATCCATGCTGACATATTCAGCTGAGGCGCCGACGGTTACAAATGCTGTTAATGCAGTATTAATTTCAATGCTGCTTTGAACTGGCCAAACTAACGCATCAACCTGCTTTGGGGTTGGCTTTTGACCGCTAGCGATAATGTGAGCAATCGCTGCTGATTTTAGCTCGCTCGTTTGCTTGCCTTCAGCCCAGCTTGGCACTGCTTGCAATTCACTACGGCCCGCTAAGATAAAGTGAGACTGGCTGCGACTTGCTAGCGCTAGGGCACATTCAAAGGTTACGCCTTTTGCGCCACCGGTCACCAGTATTTTATCTGAGCTATTGAGTTCGGCTTTAGCGGTTTTATTGCTCGCTTCACCGGCAGTGAGGGTGACACGACTAATATCGCCTTGCTCGTTGGTGGCAATCCCGACTTCAGCTAGTTGACTGTTAGCATCAAATAACTCGCAAGCTATGGCATCAGCAAAGTGAGTTGCATCAACATCTGTTGCAATGTCTAACGCACGACAGAAAACTTGTGGCCATTCATGGCTCAATGTTTTAGTTAAGCCTGCTAGTGCCGCTTGGTTTAGCTCGGCGTCTTTCAGTGCATCAGTATTTAAGTAACCAAAGCCACCATCGATACGGCTTACGGTAACAAAACAGCGGCGCGCGTCTGATGCAGCAACTAGTTTTGGTTGCAACAGTTTGGCCCACAAAAATGCATTGCTTACGTGAGTAAAGCTTTGTGCATCCAAGTTTACTGCTGTTTGCTCTGCAGTGTTGGCTTCAGGCTGTAGGTGGATAAAGCCGCCAATCGTGCCAACCTGAGTTTCAATTTGTGCGATAACCGCAGCAATATTTGCTTCAAGCTCAGACTCCTTGCTTGATGCTAGTTCAAAGCTGGCAACATCACTTGAAAGCGGCGATTGTGGCTGACCTTCAGCTAGGCGTACAACGGCAATTTTTAGCCCTTGTTTGCTAAGTTTCTCGGCTAACACTCCGGCGTTGTGACCATCATCATTGATCACAACGGTAGTGTCTGCGGCGAAACAGTTTGGTAATTTGTCCGCCGCGTTAAGCTTTTTTAGCGCTACCTCGCTATGAGGAGGAAGTTCTACTCTTGGTTCTGCAGACAATGGCGCTGGCTTAGCAGAGCCTTCAGCCGCACTTGTATTAGCAGAGCCATCAGCGGCACTTGTAGATAGCTTAGAGTTCATATAGCTAACGATTTCGCCAAGGGTGCGACACTCAGCGAGATCTTCAGG
Source organism: Shewanella sp. 125m-7 (assembly GCF_052977045.1). NCBI lineage: Bacteria > Pseudomonadati > Pseudomonadota > Gammaproteobacteria > Alteromonadales > Shewanellaceae > Shewanella > Shewanella sp. 125m-7. Next base: position 81,209 of record NZ_JBRILQ010000013.1, on the reverse strand, counting down.
ATTAAGCTCAGGCAGACCCGGTAGCTCATCTTGTACTGTGCCAAGAATTTCAACGCGCTTGATTGAATCGATACCTAAATCGGCTTCCATATCCATGCTTAGCTCAAGCATTTCAGTTGGGTAACCGGTTTTATCGGCAACCACTGACATCATGGTGCTCTGTACTTTTTGCGCGCTCAAGGCTGTTTCAGCGCTCAGACCGTTTACTGCTGGTGCAGCTGCACTTGTAGAAAGCTTAGAGTTCATATAGCTAACGATTTCGCCAAGGGTGCGACACTCAGCAAGATCTTCAGGATTAAGCTCAGGCAAACCCGGTAGCTCGTCTTGTACTGTGCCAAGAATTTCAACGCGCTTGATAGAATCGATACCTAAGTCAGCTTCCATATCCATGCTTAGCTCAAGCATTTCAGTTGGGTAACCAGTCTTGTCGGCAACCACTGACATCATGGTGCTCTGTACTTTTTGCGCGCTCAGGGCTGTCTGTGCGCTCAAGGCTGTTTCAGCGCTCAGACCGTTTACTGCTGGTGCAGCTGCACTTGTATTAGCAGAGCCATCAGCTGCACTTGTAGATAGCTTAGAGTTCATATAGCTAACGATTTCACCAAGGGTGCGACACTCAGCTAAATCTTCAGGATTAAGCTCAGGCAGACCCGGTAGCTCGTCTTGTACTGTGCCAAGAATTTCAACGCGCTTGATAGAATCGATACCTAAATCGGCTTCCATATCCATGCTTAGTTCAAGCATTTCAGTTGGGTAACCAGTCTTGTCGGCAACCACTGACATCATAGTAGCCTGTACCTTGTCGGCAGAAAGGCCGTTTGCTGTGGCCACTAGCGTAACAGTCGCAGCAGTAGTAACTGGAACTGATGAAAGCTTGCTATTCATGTACGCCACGATTTCGCCAAGGGTGCGACACTCAGCAAGATCTTCAGGATTAAGCTCAGGCAAACCCGGTAGCTCGTCTTGTACTGTACCTAAAATTTCAACGCGCTTGATAGAATCGATGCCAAGATCGGCTTCCATATCCATTTCAAGCTCAAGCATTTCAGTTGGGTAACCGGTCTTGTCGGCAACCACTGACATCATAGTAGCCTGTACCTTGTCGGCAGAAAGGCCGTTTGCTGTGGCCACTAGCGTAACAGTCGCAGCAGTAGTAACTGGAACTGATGAAAGCTTGCTATTCATATAAGCCACGATTTCGCCAAGAGTACGACACTCGGCTAAATCTTCTGGGCTAAGCTCAGGCAAACCCGGTAGCTCGTCTTGTACTGTACCTAAAATTTCAACGCGCTTGATAGAATCGATGCCTAAATCGGCTTCCATATCCATTTCAAGCTCTAGCATTTCAGTTGGGTAACCGGTCTTGTCGGCAACCACTGACATCATGGTGCTCTGTACTTTTTGCGCGCTCAGGGCTGTCTGTGCGCTCAAGGCTGTTTCAGCGCTCAGACCGTATACTGCTGGTGCAGCTGCACTTGTAGAAAGCTTAGAGTTCATATAAGCCACGATTTCGCCAAGAGTACGACACTCAGCTAAATCTTCTGGGCTAAGCTCAGGCAAACCCGGTAGCTCGTCTTGTACTGTACCTAAAATTTCAACGCGCTTGATAGAATCGATGCCTAAATCGGCTTCCATATCCATTTCAAGCTCTAGCATTTCAGTTGGGTAACCGGTTTTATCGCTAACCACTTCAAGCATGGTGCTCTGCACTTTTGCAGCGCTCAAGGCTGTTTCAGCGCTAATAGCTGCTGCAGGACTTGTATTCGTTGGTACAACAGCTGCTTGAACAGGCGCAGCTTGGCGAACAACGTGTGCTGCTGGTGCATTTACCACCGGGGCAGTTTGTACTGGCGCTGCTACAGGTGTTGACTGTGCTTGTGGAGTTCGAGTTGGCTGCACTGGCGCAGTATTAACTGGCGCTGCAATTGCTGGCTGAGCAACAACTTGGCTTTGAACAGCGATTGGCGCATAAGTTGCTTGGTTGCCGTTGAGTAGGTTCAATGCTGCAATATTGCTACCCGCTTGCATTTCTAAGAATTGGGTATGGCTTTGCAGTGTTTGCGCTTGTAGCTGGTGGAACTGCTCCATAGAGCGTTGTAGGCTCTCAGGGATCGCAACACCTGAACTTGCCAGTTTAGTCTGCTCTGTCATCAAGGTTGTGAAAGTCTCGCCGTATTGCTGCGGGATCTCCAAGAACTGCTGATGCAGCTGAGCGGTTTGCTGCTGCGCGGCAAAGAAGTTACTTAATGCATCACCGCTAATGCTATGAGCTGCTGGCTTACTGTTTTTAGACACAAATTGGCTCTCTATACCGGAATCTATAACTGGATCTACAACTGAACGGGCTTGGACTGCATTGGCTTGCATTGCACCCACTGGGGCTGCAACCTCAACAATCTTTTCAACCTCAACCACTTTTTCTATAATTTTTTCGATTTCAACTAGCTTCTCAACTTCAACCACTTTCTCTTCAACCACACGTTCGATTTGTGAAGTGACGATGCCTGTCTCTAGAGACTTAGCCATCTTGGCGCGAGTCGCTTTGCTGATATGGTTTGCAGCATTGAGCGAAATACTCATTGGTGACTTTTTCGCTGGCGCTGCAATATCGGCTTGGTATGGGTCGATTTCGCTTAATACAACACCTGTAACCGCAAGCTGCATTGCGGCTTGCTTAAGTTGTACGTCGCTATCACCCTTAGGATTTGGGTTGATAGAGATGGTGCATACTTCACTGTCGGTATTAGCTAGGGTGCCTTGAACTAACTTTTGTAAGATGTTCTTTGGGCCGAACTCAACAAATACGCGTGCGCCGGCGTCATACATGGATTCAAGCTGGTTTGTAAAGCGAACTGATTGAAGCATATGTTTCTTAAACGAGGCTTTAATCTTTGCGGCAGTGCTGTCATAAAGTGCGCCAGTTGCATTTGAGTAAAGCGCACGGCTAGCTTTAGTAAACTTGGCTGCATCAATCGCTTTAGCAAACGGGGCTTGCGCGTGACCCACAAGCTCGGTGTGGAATGCACCCGATACTGGCAGATTAATTGCTTTGTAACCAAGCTCACTTAAGGCTTTTGCCGCATCAGCAGTAGTCGCTGTTGGGCCTGCAATCACAGATTGCGTTGGCGCGTTATAGTTAGCCACTTTTACGCCATCGAACTTGGCGATAGTGCTTTCTAGTGTGCTCAAGTCCTCTGCTTTATGGATAACTGCAAACATGGCGCCAGTGTCGGCTTCAACGCCATCTTTGGCTTCGGCTTTAGTTGCCATGGCATCGCCACGGGCAAAGGCGAGCTTGTAGTAATCATCTGCTGAAATAACGCCGGCAGCGCACAATGCACTTAACTCACCAAAGCTGTGACCCGCCACCATATCGGCATTAAAGCCTGCAGCAGTAAACAGATCATATTGGCCCATTGAAATCGCGCCAATCGCGCTTTGGGCATTGGCGGTATTGGTCAAAATGGCTTCTTGCGCTTTTAAATCATCTTTATTAAATACAGGCTTTGGATATAAGGTTTGCGATAACGGTGTTTTGTTATTGGCAGCAAAGACTTTATCGGCCGTTACAAATTGCTGGCGCATTTCTGGGTAATAACAAGCAAGGTCGCGGCCCATATTGAGGTACTGAGAACCTTGGCCGGCAAACAGTGCGGCAACTTTACCGTCGATTGCAGCTGCGCGGTAGCTAGTGCCACCTGGCAGTTGCCATGCGTTATCATCACTTGCAGATAGTTTTGCAACAGCTTGCTTAATTAAGCTTGTTAATTCATCAGCGGTATTGGCGACTAAACCAATACGCGGCGCCTTTTTATCAAGCTCACGTAGTGGGTAGTTTGCGGCTGCATCTTTGAGGATAAATTCCGCTTGGTTTACAGATGCTGCTAGTGCGTTTAGCTCGTTAATCAACGTCGCTTTATCGCTTGCGCTGACAAGGAAACTTTGCGCCACTTGGCGTTGACGATACTTGGCTTTTTCGCTATCAATGCGGCTGTGTTCCTGATTGTACTCTTCAAGTACAAAGTGGAAGTTAGTGCCACCAAAACCAAATGAGCTAATACCGGCACGGCGCGGCGTGCCATCTGTACGCGGTAACCACGGACGGGTTTCAGTGTTTAAGTAAAACGGCGAGTTCTCAATATCCAGCTTAGGGCTTGGTTGGCTGACGTTAATCGTTGCCGGTAATACTTTGTGGTGTAGTGCCAGTGCCGCTTTAATAAGGCCTGCAGTACCTGCCGTCGACTTAGTATGACCAATTTGTGATTTTACCGAGCCCAGCGCAATGTGTTGCTTGGTGTCATTTTCGTCACGAAACACTGAACAAAGACCGGCAAATTCTGCCGCGTCGCCTGCTGCCGTACCTGTGCCGTGCGCTTCGATAAGCCCAAGTGTATGCGGCGCAAAACCTGCGTCATCGTAAGCGCGGTTTAGTGCTTTAGCTTGGCCTTCAGGGCGAGGGGCGTAGATAGATTTAAACTTACCATCAGATGATGAGCCCACACCTTTAATGACTGAGTAAATACGGTCGCCATCACGCTCCGCATCTTCAAGGCGTTTTAGCGCCACCATGCCAATACCTTCACCAATCATCATGCCTTTTGAATCGATATCAAATGGCTGAATGGTTTCGTTAGTGGTAAAGGCTGGGGTCTTTGAAAAGCTCATGTACATAGATGGTGAGTTGTCGGTACACACGCCACCGGTGATCATCATCTCTGAACGGCCTTCAACGAGCTCGCTCAGTGCCATACGCATTGCGGCGAGTGAGCCTGCACATGCGGCATCGACCACACAGTTCATGCCGCCAAAGTCAAAGCGGTTAGCAATACGGCCTGCAATCACGTTACCTAGTGAACCAGGAAATGAGTTCTCTTCCCAGTGTACATATTGGTCTTGGAATTTTTTGATCAGCATTTCGCTGTCTGTATCGCTAATACCACTGTTAGCAAACACTTTTTTAAGTACAGGGTATTGTAGACGAGCCGTTAGGCTGTGGCTGATTTTTTGGCCGCCGCCGACGCCAAGAGTAATACCAATCTTATCTCTATCATATCCTTCAGGCAGGTTAGCATCGGCTAACACTTCTTTGGCGACGATAAGCGATAACAACTGTGATGAGTCGGTAAGCTCTAAGATATTTGGCGGTAGGCCAAACTCCATTGGGTTGAAGTCAACATCGGGTAAGAAACCGCCACGCTTACAGTAGCTTTTATCTGGCGTGCTTTTATTGGCATCATAGTATTCTTCTGGCTGCCAGTGAGTTGCTGGCAACTCGGTAATCGCATCGATTTTCTCGCTGATTAAGTCCCAAAACTTATTCAAATAACGCGAGTTGGCAAAAATGCTCGCCATGCCAACGATTGCGATTGGCATATCTTTAAGGCGTTTATTTAGGCGTGAATCAGCTTGTGAGTCTTGTGCTTGCTCTGTTGCTGAATTTGTAGGTTTAGAGGTTTGGCTCATTATGAGTCTCCACTGGGTGCCTGAAACTCAGGCGTCTTGTTGTTTGTTTTAGGCTTATCTTTTGAGGTGTGGCGATTTGGCGTCGCACCAGGAAAGCGTTGTAAAAAGCTGTGATAGTTACGAACGAGTAACTTTCGTAAATGGAATGGCCCATGTTTAAGCACATAGGTCATGTATCGGTTGGTGGCTTGGGTATTACCATCTTGATAGATGTCGAGATAGATCCAATCGCTATGAGGATCGATGCCGAGCAGAATTGAGCTAGGTTGTTGTTCGGTTAATTTCGGTGGAATGGTCAGTGATACCACCTGCACCACGTTGTCGCCGTCGTTGCTTGGCAAGGCTAAAGTTTTAGCGAGTGCTTTATAGTGCAATGTATAGGTTTGTACATCGCTGCCTTGGGTGACTGGAATTTGGTTAAAGTAACGCATCGGCACGCTAGGGCTGGTAATGTCACTGATCCGTGATACGCCATAACGCTTTAAACAGCGTGCTAACCCTGAGCGTGAAACATTAGGGTTAATAAATCTTTGGGTGGCTTTTAATAAGGTATCGAGCGGCATCTTCAGCTGATAACGCAAGCCAACCACAACGTACTCCTGCAGCGGAGTTAGCGTGGTATTTAGATGATGCGGCGTATTAGGGGTATTTTCGACAGAGTCGCGCTTGCGCCACTTACGGACGGTGGCCTCACTGATATTTAATATTTTTGAGAGTTGACTGACGCCAAGAACGGACTCTTGAATGAATCGACGCATCTCAGGGGTTGTAGTGGCATTGCCATGCCTGCTCTCTGTATCTATCTGCGTACACTTATTCGACGTATTATTCGCTTGTTCTAAGTGTTCACTGCTTATTTCTGCCATCAGTTTAGCGGGTATCCGTTAATAATCTGTTGGGACTTAATGATGATAATACTTGATGTGAACTTAGCGCTAAGCCACATTCAGTCGTCATTCAGTCGATATTTTTTAGCTAATAGCCGAGCAGACTACCTGAGCTTATTGTGCAATACAATCACCTGGGACTTAATAATTACTGATACGACCAGGTTGAGTGAACACTTGTAAGCTAAGAGCTTGTTTTGAAGCTTGCTTTTTACTGTTTCTAAAAAGAGTGATCTAGCTCAAATATTGCCTGTTTACAGGGAGCTATACTGGTTTAAATTCGTTCAGTAAAGATTGCTAATAGAAAAATGGATTGACTAAATAATGTAAAAAAGGAGGCCAATATGGCTGAGTTTACTACCGAGCAAATCCGCAACTTGGCTGTGCTCGGACACACAGGATCAGGAAAGTCTTCTTTGTTAGAGGCACTTCTGTTTCGTGCTGAAGCGATAACATTAAAAGGCAGGGTGGATAAGGGCACTAATCACGCTGATTTCACTGCCCAAGAAAAATCCCACCGTCACAGTTTAGAACCTTCATTCCTCAATATCGATTACGCCAATCACCACATCAACATCATAGACACCCCAGGATTACCTGACTTCTTCGGTCGAGCCTTATTGCCGTTACCAGGCGTTGAGTCTGTTGTTTTGGTGATCCACGCTGGCGTGGGTATCGAAGCGATAACCAAAAGAGCCTTTGAAGCAGCCCGTAGTCAAGGTAAAGCGGTACTCATCGTTATTAATCATATTGATGGCAATGAGTCGGCGTTAGCCCCTTTGCTGCAAGCGATTCAAGATCAATTTGGTCAGCGATGCTTACCGGTTAATTTGCCAAATGCTGAGGGAGATGGGGTGGTGGATTGCTACTTACATTGTGATCCCCAAGCTCAGGCCGATTTTATTGGCGCAGAAACCGCCCGCGATGAATTAGTCGATACGGTACTTGAAGAAGATGAGAAGTTAATGGAGCTCTATCTTGAGCAGGGCGAATCATTAACACCTGAGCAACTTCATGTACCATTAGAAACCGCGCTGCGCTTGGGCCACCTAGTCCCGGTATGTTTTACCAGTGCCGAGAAGGAGATCGGTATCAGTTCTCTGCTAGAGATATTAATTAAGTTGATGCCAAACCCACTTGAGGCCAATCCACCATTGTTTGTGAATGGTTTTGGCGAAAGTGCCAAACCCGTGACGGTTATTCAGAGTGCTAACGAACACGTGCTAGCCCACGTATTTAGGGTCGCCGTTGATCCATTTTTTGGTCGGATGGGTGTGTTCCGTTTATATCAAGGCACCATTAATGTGGGGATGAAGCTCTTCATTGGCCAAGGGCGTAAGCCATTTAAAGTGGCTCACCTAACTAAGTTGCAGGGGGAGAAGCATATTGATGTCGCTCAAGCCATACCGGGGGACATTTGTGCAATTACTAAGGTTGATGAGTTAGAGATTGGTGCAGTACTGCATGACAGTCACGATGAAGATGATTTTCATATGCTTGAAAATAGCCTACCGAAACCTATTTTTGGACTGGCGGTTGCCCCTAAAAGACGTGGTGATGAACAAAAACTGTCAGAGGTGTTAAACAAACTCGTGGCCGAAGACCCCAGTTTGCGAATCACTCGTGGTGAAACGCAGGGGCAAACTCTACTGCAGGGACAGGGAGATCTACATCTGCAAATCGCGCTGGAAAAAGCACAGACGGTGTTTAATGTGGATATGGAAACCGAAATTCCCGCCGTGCCTTATCGAGAGACCATTTTGGCCGAGGCTAAGTGTCGTTATCGCCATAAGAAGCAGTCAGGTGGATCTGGGCAGTTTGGTGAAGTCGAGCTGATGGTTGAGCCTTTAGCCCGTGGTCAAGGTTTTGAGTTTGTCAGTAAAGTGGTTGGTGGCTCTGTACCGAGCCAATATATTCCCGCGGTAGAGAAAGGGGTTCGTGAGGCTATGCTCGTTGGAGGCTTAGGCGGTTTCCCGATGCAAGATATTAAGGTCACAGTACTAGATGGCAAGCATCATAGCGTTGATTCGAAAGAGATAGCGTTTGTAATGGCGGGTAAGCGAGCGTTTATGGAGGCGGTCACATCGGCACAACCTGTGATCCTCGAACCTGTTGTCGATATGCAAATATGTGTTGAGCAGGGCTATGTTGGTGAGATCACCGGTGACATTAGTGCCTCTAGAGGCATGGTGTGTGGCACACAGGCGCAAACCAATGGCATGGTCGAGGTGAGTGTAGAAGCACCACTTGCAAATGTTGCAGATTACTCAACTAGGCTTAAATCGATGACAGGAGGAGACGGTCAGTTCTCAATGCGCTTTAGCCGTTACGATGTGGTTCCCGATAAGGTACAAACAGTGCTGATGAGTTAACGGTTCACTGTGGCTTATGTCACTTGTTTTAATGACGTGGTGACATTTTGCCTACTGTAGAAAAAGGGCTCGACGTTAAATGGCGAACTTCAGTCTCTAATAGAGGCTGAAGTGAGTGAGTTGATCATGGTGGCATTTGAGTTTGTTACTGTTGTTTTTAATTAAAACAGGCCACAATAGCCTTATTATCTGTGTTTATATTTGAGCTTGTCTTGTCTGAATTTACTTCCATAAAACTGTTTTTTTGTCCGTTAAGTACAGCAGATCTCGATGTTGACTCTGCGGCCTTGATTAAGTCTTGGCTGCCGCAAGATGAAGTCGATAAAGTTAATCGTTACATCAAGCAAGAAGCGAAAGATCAAGGTTTGATGGTCAGAGGGTTCCTGCGCGCACTCTTATCGCAGCAAGTATCACAACAAGTATCAAAACAGGCTAACTTAAGGCCCGATGAATGGTGTTTCGAGTACGGTGATAAAGGTAAGCCTAGGCTAACTGACGCGCAGTTTAAACAAACCGGCATCCATTTCAATTTAAGTCATAGCGGCGACTGGCTACTCGTGGGTATATGTCAGCCAAGCTCTAACACTCAATATTACAATGCGGCTGATGCTGTGGAGTTTGGGGTCGATATTGAGCGCTGCCGCAGCAGTACCAATATTCATTCAATACTCAGTCATTATTTCTCCGAGCTAGAAAAGGCGGCGTTACTCGGATTGCCACAAGAGTTGCAGCGAGCGCGTTTCTTTGATCTGTGGGCGCTTAAAGAGTCTTACATAAAAGCTAAGGGCTTAGGGCTAGCCTTGTCGCTTAAATCCTTTGCATTTGATTTTTCGAGCTTAGTTGAGACCTCTTTACAACTCGATAGGGGGCAAAGTAATGATGGAATGTATGGTACAGAGAGCATTGAAGAAGAGATAACTGGAACTCTTGCGAACCATAAGCATATACGACTAAAACAAAATATTTCATTGGCGACACAACAAGAGACGACTGAAAAGCTAGAACGTCATAAAGCTAGCGAGAACACTGGTGAGAGCAGGGAGCTAAGGCGGTGTGAGCAACAGATGCAAGCAGCTAAAGGTTGGCATTGCTGCCTTGGGCACTTAGATGATAGCTACCGTTTTGCAGTTAGTATTGGTCAGTGTCAGCAAGTAGACATTGAAGCAAACGAAGTTAGCTTAAAATCCTTGTTAGCACTTTAATGTTATAGCGTGATAGTCGAGTCTGAAAAATAAAACGGGGCGCTAAATACGCCCCGTTTTTATTTTTAGCTTTTAACCTGCTTCTTTAGTGAGAGCCATAGTTAGCTTACTTTACTGGCGTCGGCACTATCTCAAATTCTGGGTTGAACTCCACCATGCTGCTGGCTATTTTGCCAAAGGCTTCTTTGTCGCCTGTTAGTTTGGCATCGCCGCTAGCTAATAGGGCTTTGAGAGTGACTTGTCCGAGTAAAATGCGGTTGACATCTGCCTTGTTGACAATAAGGTTAGCATCCGCTGGCTGCTCTTTATCGACCTCAACATTACTCAAGTTGCCGTTACTTAGCTCAATATAGAGCATATCTTGAGTGTCAGGTGTGATGATGTTCATCTTAACTAAGCCATGCTTGGCGGCGACTTGGCTGTCAATTTTGACGGCAAGGAAGTCGAAAAGTGTCGGCATGTCCATCTCACTTATTACATCAGCAGATGCCGTTTTTGGAGTGCCAGCCTGAATGCCGACTCTTAACTCTTGCGCGCCAGTTAAGTAGATATTTCTCCAGCCCGCACCTTCTGATTGATAACCTAGCTGCTCATAGGTATCGGCAAGCAGTTGTCGTGCCTCATCATTCTTAGGGAAAGCTGTTACCACCTTATTCAACGCTGTCGCAACAAAGCGGTATTCGCCTTGAGCATAATCATCTTTTGCACGTTTAACCGCGGCATCGGCTCCGCCCATATACTCGACAAACTTAGCCGATTCAAGCTTAGTCGGTAGCGGATTTAGATTAGCTGGATTCATATCAAAGTAGCCAAGATACTTGTTATAAACCGCTTTGGCGTTATGGCTATAAGTACCGTGGTAACCATTGGTGTGCCATGTCTTATAGATAGACTCTGGAATCGTGTCTTGAATCGCATCGCCAATATCTTGAATACCTACACCATCGTTAGCCAGTCTTAGTGTTTGGTTATGGACTAAACCGTAGTTATCACGTTGTAGACGCAGGAACTGATTGATATCTTGATTGCCCCAAACAGGCGCTGAATGTGAAGCAAATAGCACTTCAACATCATCGCCGAAGGCATTAATCATCTCGTTAATGTCTTTTGACCACTTTAGTGCATCGCGAACTTTTGCACCGCGAAGGGTATAAACATTGTGCATGCCCTGATAAGTCAGCTCTCCGGTCCAGAGTGCTTTTTTTGATGGAATGTAAGTGATCATCTCAGACTCGGCTTCGGTACCTGACGCATCCATAAACACCATCTCTAGACCATCTATGGTCAGCGTTTCCCATTTGCCTTCACCGTTTAGGGTGTAATCTGGCGCGACATAGGTGATCTCACCTTTTGATAAGCCTTTACCTAATGCAGCATCGACAATGCCGTGATCATGTTTACCTAGGGTGGCCCCATATTGATAGGCCGCGCGGCGACTCATAGCGTTGCCTGCTAGGACGTTTTCATCAACAATTTCTTTGGTGATGTTATCTGAGCCGTAGACTTTGACGTCAGGGAACATCTCTTGTATGCCTCGAGCACCGCCAAAATGGTCGGCGTGACTATGGGAGTAAATCATGGCAACTACGGGTAAGTTGCCATCTTTCGGTAGGTTCTTTAAAGCAAACTCAAGTGAGGCTTTAGCTGCTTCTTTTGTTAAAAGGACATCGTAGGCAATCCAGCCATTGTCACTGCGAATCAGGGTTAAGTTCGACAAGTCAGTGCCGCGAACCTGATAGATCCCATCGCTGACCTTATATAAGCCATTAGGCACCATATTGAGCTGAGCTTGACGATAGAGTGACGGGTTAACTGAATCGGGTGTCTTGTCACTAATGAAGGCAAATTCAGCTCTTAAGATATCGGCAGTGGCTTTATCAAACTTGGCGACAAGGTTTTTGGAAGACTGCTCGAAAGCGCGTGTATCGGCAAAATTAAGGGTATCTGCTACGGCCTTGTTATGGGCAATAGTGTGTTCGGTCGCATCCTTCCCTTGGTATTGCACTGTGATGTGATCATGTTCGTGCTGGGCCGCGATAGCATTGAATGAGAAAATAGACATGATAGAGATAGCAAGTAGAGTCTGTTTCATAGGTTACCCTCAGTAAATTGATTTGGTTCAAACATTACGTCTCAATAGGAATGAACAATTAATGTTTTGAAGACGTCTTTCGATGAATGTAGCCAGTATATCGATGGTTTTATGATTAATAATTAGCGATAGCTTTACATTTAATATTTATAATATGAATATTAGGAGGGTTTAAGTAATGCTAAGGTGTGGGGAATATGTCGCAACAGAAGTCATTCGATCTCAATCTCTTTCGTATTTTTACCTCTGTGTATCGCACCAGTTCTTTTAGCCGTGCAGCAGAAGAGCTTGATTTGACGCAATCGTCGGTGAGTAACGCAATCGCTAGATTGAAAGTCACGGTAGGAGAAGAGCTATTTATTCGAGTGGGAAGGGGGGTTAAGCCCACGGCGAGTGCGATGAATCTTTATCAGCAATTAGCTATTCCTGTGTCAGAAATTGAGCAGGTTGCCTCAAGTTTCGAAATGTTTGATGCAAGTCGCAGTGAACGTACCTTCTATGTCTATGCCAGTGAATCGGCGATTCAGCTACTACAAGGCTTAGTTGAGCAAGCTCTAGAAGGGCTCTCAATCAATATTGTATTTCGTGAACCACCTTTGATAGAAGAAGAGTTGCAGATGGATCTACAGCTTGAAAAAGTCGATTTAGCACTGGATATTTGGTTGCCCGAGTCGGCATCTTTTAAGAGTCAAAAGGTGATGCAGGATAAATTGGTGTGCGTGGCTAGAAAAGACCATCCGCGCGTTGATAGTGCGATTACTCAAGAGCAGTATTTTAGTGAAAAGCATATTATTTTTAAAATGCGCCGCTATAACTTAAGTGTTGTCGATCTGCTGACTAAACATGTTCTACCGGCGAGACAGATGCACAGTGAGCAATCATCGATTTTAAGCATGATGGCAGTGGCCTCTAAAAGTGATGCCTTGGCTATTGCTTCGAAGTCTTATACCGATGAATATGCAGAGCTGTTTGGGCTACAGGTCTTTGACCTACCGTTTGCGGTAGAGCCGATAGAGTATTATATGGTTTGGAGCCATAAGCTCGAGCAAAACCCTGCCAATATTTGGCTTAGAAATACGTTGAATTTAGCCATTAAACGTCGAGAGTTAGATTGAGGGGGGAGATAGAAATGCCTGTCAGCTCAAACGAGACAGGCATTTTTATAACCGAGTTTTTTTACTGTCTGGCTAGACGATGGTTTTCTGCCGGATGTTCAAAGTCGCTGCGATATGGATTGATATCTAAACCGCCACGGCGTGTGTAACGGGCATAAACCGTCAGCTTTGCGCATTGGCAGAAACGTTTAAGATCGACGAAAATTCGTTCAACACACTGCTCATGAAACTCGTTGTGCTGTCTAAAAGAGATTAGATATCTAAGTAGCTTTTCGCGATCAATTTTTGGCCCTTGATAGCGGACCATCACCGTGCCCCAATCTGGCTGTGAAGTGATCAAGCAATTTGACTTTAACAAGTTAGAGGTCAATGTTTCGGCGACCATGATTTTGTCATCTACGCTATCGACCAAATAGTCAGGATTAAAACTATAATCATTAACTTCAATATCTAAATCATCAATGCACGTTCCTGGCATTTCAACCACCCGCTGGTGGCTAAATTGCTTAGGTTCGATAATTTTTACGCTTACCTCACCAACGGCACAGGCACTTAAATCTTGGGTTAAGCGCTCTTGTACGGCTTGAACACTATCGAAGTGGGTTTGATTATAGCTATTTAAGTAAAGCTTAAATGACTTAGATTCAATCAGATTTTTGCTATCAAAACTTAGGCTAAACTCTGCAATGGCAATCATAGGTTTTCCCTTAGCATTTAGCCAAGAAAGCTCGTAGCCAGTCCAGATATCGCATCCATGAAACGGCAGCTCTTGAGTAAGGCCAATAGCATCACGGTTTAATTTACGCGGCACGCCTTGAAGTAAAGATGCATCATACTGCTCTTGATAACCTGTCGACTTTCCTAATGTTAATTCTGAAAGTTCGGGTGCGTTACTGTAGGGATCATGATGTTGTGTCATCAATACGGTTTCCATGTCAAAATAGACCTCTATTATAACTGATTTTGGAACTGGCTTAAGTGTCTTCTTTACCCGCTTTAGATCTTTTTTTATCTAAATATCAACAAGCCTATGTCGATAAGCTTGGCGAGCAACCTCGATATTATGCTCAAGAGCAAGAGTCTGACTGCATTATGGGGGCACCCGACGCCGATGACGCGGTTTTTTGGCAAGCCGTTGTTAGAGATGAACCCGGTAAATTTGATAACGTCGAAACAGCATTGGAACTAAGCTTAACGCCTGAGATTAATGCCTTTTATGGACGTCACTTTTCGGCGCCGCTATTTTTTGATTCGCAATGGGGCATGGGAGAGCTTATTCAAGTTTGGAATCAAACAGACTTTGAGTACCTGCAGCAGAACGTCATTGGGCATCTAATGATGAAGAAAAAGCTTAAGCAGGAACAGACTTGGTTTATCGGCGTACTCGATGAAGAAGACAAGATGCTGACGGTGAACAATACTGATGGCAGTGTCTGGATTGAGATCCCTGGAGAAGTGCAGAGCGTTAAGTTAGCTGAAGGTTTAGATGAGTTTATCGAGCAGTTGACGCCGCGAGTTACTCCACCAATCAAGCAGGTGGAAGAGTCAATGCCAGAACTTGACCACCCCGGTATTTGGCAGCGTATGAAGCTAATGTGGCAAAACTTACGTGGTAAATAATAGTCAATGGACTTAAAGAAATGGCTCTTTGTTAAAGAGCCATTTTTATATCTAAAGAAACGTGATCGTTAGAAATCATTTAAAACCGACGTTAATAAATCGTTTAACACTGGCTTTATCCCTGCTCTTAACAATGAGCTTATAAGTGATCCCATGAGATATTGGAAACAATACGACATGTCTCGCAGCGGAAATGGAACATATCGAGTAACGGCTCATCGAGTAACCACTCTTTACTGCCACATTTTGGGCAAGGGCGCTGTTTTTCAACGGCAAGGCTTTCCCCACCAACTCGGTACAGATAATAATAAGTGGGGATTTTAGTTAACACCTCGACTCTGCCTCGCAGGTCCCAGCCGCGTCTAAATAGATCACTTTGGTGACTGGTCAACTCTTCTAGTGCCGCAAACTCAGCCTTGGTGGCTGCTGCCATTTGCAGTTCATCACAGGCTTGCCACTCGGTCTGCCAACGAATTAAGCGCTTATGATCGCCGTTGGCTGTTGCCGGGATCTGATATAACGGAATAGGCTGCAAGGTGTCGCCGTTTCTAAGCGGTGAGCACATATGTACGTAACTGGTATATAAAAGCTGCCAGCTTGGCGTGTCTTGACTAGAGACTTCTGAATTGATGTCTTGGCCAATATATTTCTCACGTGGGGCTAGCAATTTAGCCTCGGTGAGCTCATTAAATGCGGAGTCAACCCAAGGGCTATTGAATCGTTTCGAGAGACTGCTTTTCTCTGGTGTTAATAGCCTTGCTCTAAATTCGCCATCATTAAAGGCGACGGCGAATTCTCGGCCTAAAATTTGTCCATTGGCTCGATAGGCTTCGAGTAAGCCATTAATCGCTTTTTCTGCCGCAGTGATTGTAGTGTTATCGAAGCATTCAAATCGTAATTCAACCACGTGCATTAGTTGTCGTTCCCTTTAGTGTCATTTAGGTGTTGTTTAAACTCGTTAAACTGCAGTTTTAGTGAACTCAATTCAGTTTTCAACAGATTAAGCTCCCGCTGGAGATGAATGATTTTGTTTGCTTGCTCTGAGTGGCTTAAAGGCGCGTCGCTATTCTTATTGACGTTTTCAGTGAAAATCTGCGTCGACAGGGCATTTTTATCTTCAGCGCTCATGGATTTAAACTGTTGCAGGCCTTGGATCAATATAGGCATGGCTATGCTGTTACCGAGTTTGGTTTTAATGAGTGCCATTGTTGGCGCCTTGCCTTCATCACTGAGCCTTTTGGCCGCACCTAGTACTTGTTCTAATGGACTCATGGTTAGTCAAATTCCTTACTCGTTAGCATTTTCGTTAATCTATTGGCGACGCTAAAATCATATAGACAATAAAATTAATATAAAACAGTAACTTAACGCATGGCATGTTAATTGCTTTTTAAGTAAAACTAAAAACAATGTTAATACAGGAAGTTAAAGTGAAAAATAAATTATTAGGTTTAGCGTTTTTTGGGATTGCAAGCTTAGGGCTAACAGGCTGTGTGGTCAATGTCGGTGATGGTGAATCTGGCTGGGATAACAATGGATCGTGGGAAAAAGTTCAAGATAAAAACCGTGCTAACCTGGCAAAAATTTCCTTGGGTATGTCTAAAGATCAAGTGACAACTCTTATGGGAACGGCAGACTTTAATGAGGCATACATTCAGCAAGACAAAGAAGTGTATGTACTTTTTTATCGTACTCAACGTACTCATGGTGACGGCAAGACGACTAAGGATGAATGCACACCTGTGGTGATCAGCAATAACGCGGTAGTGGGCTGGGGTGAAATGGCCTATAGCAAAATCTAATGTCCGTTCATGGTTTTCTTAATAAGGTGTCTAAATGATCAATAACTTCAGACCATTGGGCATCTTCTGCTATAGATTCAATTAAAAAATGTTTCTGCGCCTTATTCCAAAATGGTGCTTCATGAAGTGGTATAACATTCGCTAGTGAGTGGCCACTAATAAAAGCCTCAATTGAGGCGTCGTCGCTCTCTAGCCCAAGTTGTAAAAAAAGCTGGGTGAAGTTTTGTGCTGTGGTATCCATTTTTTACTACCGTTGCGATACAGTCCCTTTAAGTATGGTTTATAAATCAAGATTAAACTTATCTTCTATTTCCAGTTCATTTGCTTAGGTCTCATATCGGCTTAACGCTTTAAATTGATTATTAATTGCACTTTTCTATAGGCTTGCTACATTGGAGTTGTGTGATCTTGATCAAGGAAAATAACAATGGAAAATCAAGCCATGGAAGAATGCCGAGCTGTTTATTTAACCGCTGAAGATTTACGCATTGCAGCCTCTATCCTATATAACGCCTATCATGACGATCCCTTTTTTTTAGAAACGATTTTTACGGGGGATCAGGCGCAGTACCAACAAAAATTGCGTGGGGCCATTAGAGAAGAACTTAACGAATTATGGCAACAAGAACAGGCATTAATCGGTATGTTCGTCGGGGAACGTTTAATCGGGCTCGCTTGCATTGTGACTCAGCAAGTTCCGTTAGGTGAGGCGCGCTATTGGCATTGGAGGTTGAAAATGTTGTTAAGTGCGGGCTGGCAGTCAACTCAAGCACTTATTAACAAAGAAAATCAAATCATCGAAAGCTTGCCAAGCAATCAATGTGGCATCTTGCAGTTCATTGCGATAGCGAATAATGAACAAGGTAAGGGCTACGGCGGACTGTTAGTTAACGCTGTATTAAGTTGGTGTGATGAACAGCCTCATTTAGATGGCGTCGGAGTATTTGCAAGTACTGCTGCCCACATAGCCCTATTTAGTCACCATGGTTTTGAACTGATTGAGCCGCTCTGTATCGGTAATGTGAATGGTGAATTGTTATTTTATCGAGGGCTGGCAAATGAGTAAGCGTTACTCTTCTTTTGCCGAGTTTTATCCTTTTTACCTATCACAGCATCAGGATAAAGCATGCCGCAGTCTGCACTATATAGGAAGTAGCTTAGTCATAACGACACTTATATACAGCGTCTTGAGCGCCAATTTGGCGCTGTTATTGTTATTGCCTGTTATAGGTTATGGCTTTGCCTGGGTAGGGCATTTTGTTTTTGAAAAGAATCGTCCAGCGACTTTTGAGTACCCTTGGTATAGTTTTTTGGCTGATTGGGTGATGCTGTATGAAGCGCTAACTCGAAGAAATCACACGTAAATCCACTTTAAGATAGTATTCCTGTAAGAGATCTCTCACATTGCTGTGGGAGATCAATTTGTAATGATACAGAGTAATCACTTGTATACTATTAAAGTCCTTTTAAAATATGACCTTACGCAAAATTGTTTATGTTACGATTAGGTTGCAATTTTGTTTGGTTGTTTTTCGCGCACTCCACAACTGAGCCTGAGTAGTAAACTTGGAACCAGAAAGTCGCTAAGGAACAAAGTTTGCAGTTTCACTGATTAAACTCTGTTTATTTGCTACTTAGTTTTATCTAACTTGGTTGTGCTCTAACAGCAAAGTGGGTGAAATGATAAATATGCAGGATGCATATATGGACAACCTCAGGATGGGGAATTTAGCCTAGGATGGGTTAATGAATGGATGCAGTACGTTTTCGTACAAGGATATAAAGGGATTTACAAGGAAGATGCAGGAAGCGCGTTAAGCAAGGATGATGCAGGGATTGCATATATATAGCGGGAAAGCTAAAAAAAGTAGTACCGGAGCGCACCAATAGGTGCGCTCTTCTATTTTCAGCTTTACGATTTCTCTGATTGGCTGATAAAGATGTAAGAGATCTCTTACAAGCTCGTGAGACATAGAAGCGACATTTAGCTGCTTTTATCACTTTAATACAACTATATGTATGCAATACAAACGCTTATGGTGGACCGGTTTGTTTTTTCTCACCAAACTGCATGTTAAATAAATGTTTACCTTGGTAACTTTTGGTCAAATTGAATTATTATTTAACTGTGCAAGGACGCATGGTTAAGCGAATTTAAGGATGAATAAGTGTCAATGGAGTGACATTTCAGCAAGACTATCATGGAAGAGGCAATCAAGGATTGATTGCTAGTAGCACCAAGGAATGGCTAAACAATCCAGGATGGAAGGTTTTGCTACCTAGGAAGGTTGCATGCTATGGATAGCAATTGAATGGATTCTCAAGGATGAAGCTGGACACGCTCAGGATCGAGCACGCTTGGTAAATGGATTATCAAGATGAATGGAAGCGTATCGTAAGATACAAGGAAGCAAGGATTCATGGATGATGCAGGAGCAAAGTTACGCATGGATGGTGCAGGGAGCACTCATATAGCAGGATGAGCTTACACAACGTTAGAAAAGGCACGACCCCTCTGGGGCCGTGCCTTTACTTCTTTATAGGTTCTAATCAAAGTCTTTAATTTTTGTATGCCGATATTAGCTGGCGCCGCTTTCAGTAGTTCTTAGGCGTTATTTACAATTACCAGAGCCGCAGTTACCTCGAGAACGCCCACCGCAACCACCGCCTACAGACCCTCTCGCTTCTGGCGCTTCTTGCCACTCAGGTTCTGGAAATATCGGCCATTGTATTTTTTGTATTTTCTTGCCATGCATCCATAAGTTGCCACGGTATTGATTAATCCCGTCAGTGCTAAACTCAAACAGATACTTCACTTTCCATGTAAGACCACTGCTACCACCAAGAGTCGGCTTTGCTGACTCTTGGGCAATAGCGAGCAGCTGAACTTTTTGTTTTTGGCATTCATTATTAGTAAAAACTCGGCTTATTTCAGCCATTTGCCGTAACTGCCAAAAAAATGCAGCAATCATAATTACCGCTGCAATGATTAAGAAATCTGTCATCATCCTTTCGTTACCTTGAACAATCCACCAATGGCTGCGGCGAGTTCCGCGCTGCGATTAGGGTTTCGCAATTGAGCTAAAAGCTGAGTGCGAATTAATGGAATAGCCACAATATCAGCAAAAATCTGGTTAAAGAAGTGCTGTTGTTGTTTTGCTAAGGCTTCTAAGTAGATAGTGAGAGTTTGCTCATCTTTTAGGGCTGACCAATTTCGTGCTGCAATGGTGATTAACATATCTGCTGTTAATTGGCTTGCGGCATCTAACTTTGCAATTGCTTGTTGTCCAAGTTGCGGTTGAGACGCTAAACCTCTTAATAAATAGGGTTTTTGTTCTACTTCAGCGCTATCAAGATTATCTAATAATTTTTGTGCAAGTAGAGTGTCTATAGTGAGATGCTCTAAACACTGACAAACAGCCACTTGAACTTCGCTTGCCCAGTTATCAAAACCGTCGACAAGTTGATCTTGATGATCGAGCTCATTGGCTCTAACACATACATCGGCAATGCCTTGAAGACCAATATTCTGCCATTGCTCGCTTGGGTGTTGTGCTGATAAATACTGGTAGGCAAACTCATATTGTGGTGATGCTTTTTGAGCGAGTTGCTTTCTTACTAACGCATTAAATACTGCAAGCTTTTCTTGGCTAGGTTTAAAGTTAAATGGATGGTTGGCCATCTGCTCTTGCTGTTGTTCGGTAAGAGCCGTTGTTGGATCTTGACCTAACGCCTCGATGATCATTTTTATAAATTGTGTACGCGGCGCAGGAGATAATAGACCACGCTCATCCAATGGCAGTTTAATAAACCAAATATAGTGCTGCTGACTGGCATCCCAAAATACTATGGCGAATTGTGCGTGTCCCTGAATAGGAGAAGGGTAGGGAGAGTGAAGTTCCTCTATCTGATGAAACGCCATCATATCGATATGTTGTACTCGACGGCCCATGTCATAAACTTGGAATTGAGTGTTAGCAGTTTTTAAAAATTGGCTGAGGGTCGTTATTTCTGTCATATCGTTATCGAGTGTAGGTAAATTAGCCCATATTATAGGGATAAGTCGGCCCAGATGGTATCATCGCGCGTTAATTTTCCTATAGCGACGATGTGCGTTATAAAAAGAAGTGGGAGGGGAGTTTGATTACTGTAAAAACCAGAGAAAAGCTAATAGCTTTAGAAGCTGAGCTGGCAAAGCAAGGGTTATTGGTGGTAAATCCTCCCAGCGAAGAAGCAATGGCGAGTACCACGCCGTTTGCTTGTGATGTCATGGCTTTCGAACAATGGTTACAATTTATTTTTATACCAAAAATGCATTATTTGTTGGAGCATAACATACCGTTACCAACGGCTATTGCTATCGCTCCTATGGCGGAACATGTTTGGGCGAGCCAGCCTGACTATCAATATTTGATCCGTATACTTGCAGAGCTAGACGCGCTATTGAGCTAGCAGGCCGCAGTAACAAGAGATAGATAAAATGAATGAAGAAAAAAGTATCGCTATAGACGATGAGCCACTGAGTGATGATGTGGTTCAGGAAGCGGAGCAGGAAGTTGCACCTGAAATTGTAGTGTTATTTGAAGATGATGACGTTGTTGTGATCCACAAACCTGCTGGCTTGCTTGTGCACCGTAGCTACCTTGCAAGGCGTGAACGCTTTTTTGCGATGCAACTGACCCGCGATAAAGTCGGCTGTCATGTCTTTCCGGTACATAGATTAGATAGACCTACATCGGGTATTTTGCTGTTTGCTAAGAGCAGTGAAATGGCTAACGCATTATGTGAACAATTTGCGGCGCATACGATAGATAAGGAATACTTGGCTATTGTTCGCGGTAATATGCATGAAGCTGCAACATTGGATTATCCACTAAAAGAAGAACTCGATGATTTAGGGGATAAGGATGTCGATCCCAATAAAGCTGCTCAAGATGCCGTGACCCGTTATCAGCCTTTATTAAATAGCGAAATTCCTTTTCCTTCGGGTCGCTACGCGACTAGCCGCTATGCCTTGGTTCAGTTGTCTCCGCATACAGGGCGGAAGCATCAACTAAGACGCCATATGGCGCATTTACGTCACCCAATCCTTGGGGATACGACTCATGGCGATGGTAAACAAAATAAGTTTTTCCGCACACACTTTGGGGTCAATCGTCTTTGGTTAATCGCTAAAAAGCTATCGTTTAATCATCCTCGAACCGGTGAACGTATGAGCGTGGAAACAGAACTTGAGCAGGAGTGGTTAGATTTATTTGCCAGTTTAGGTTGGCATGATGCTGCACTTATAAATGAAAGTGATTCAATGATTATTGCGTAGTAAATCCGCTGGAGAGACTGCGACACTCGCCAACAGAGACCATCTCTGTTGGCAGGTGATAAATTTATATTGTCACTGATAACCCTAGTGTTTTATATGCATATCAATGGCTTATTCAGTTTGTGTTTTGTGCTGCTTTGAATTTACTTTTGATTGTTTGGCTTAATTTCTTCAGCTGTATCGACATGAGGCTTGTTGATTGTAGGAGCCGTAACATGAAGATTTTGAACTGTGTGGAAGTAACATATTCTTCTTATATGGGCACAGCGTTGCAGGTGCTTGCGATGCCTTTGTCTACAAGAATGTTTCATACTAGCTTGTCCTTCTAAAGGTCACTTTATTTTTGCTACAAAGCTTGCAGCAATGTTCATCGATACAGTATGTTAAGGATATAACTAAATAGCTTTTAGGCGAAGTAAAACATGAAAAAAGTGAATCTAGTTTTTGGAACAGTTTACGGTGGTGCGCAGTTTGTTGCAGAGACTTTACAGCAAGCCTTAATCCACTTGGGCCGCGAGGCTGTGCTTTATCAGCCAGAGCAACTCGCGGGCTTTATTCCTCCAGAGGATGAACTGCTGTTAGTTATTTGCTCGACTACCGGTCAAGGGGATCTCCCTGATGATATCCAGCCTTGGTTTTATGAACTGCAGTCAAAAGCTCCTTATCTGCCCAAGCTTAAATTCGGATTAATTGGGCTTGGAGATTCCAGCTATGAAACCTTTTGTGGTGCGGGTGAACAGTTTCAACGTTTGTTTGAAGAGTTAGGGGCTAAGCGTCTAGGTCACTTCTTAAAAATTGACGCCGTAGAAACCATGGAGCCGGAAGTGGAAGCATTGGCTTGGTTACCAGAGTGGAATAAGTCTATCGATACCGAGTTAGCCGCCTAGTGACAGTATATATTTAGAATTTAGAATTTAGAATTTAGAATTTAGAATTTAGAATGGCTAAATCCAGAGTTCGTGACAGATTCACTCGATGAAGGGCCTATTATTAAACAAGACGTGATCCCCGTTGATCATAGTTTTAGCGCTGAAGATTTAGCTCGCTGTGGCCGCGACGTTGAAAAGAGTGTGTTGAGTAAAGCGCTGCACTTTCTCGTCAATGAAGATGTTATTGTTTACGGTAATAAAACGGTCGTTTTTTAATGTGTTATTTGAGTTTAGCAATAGAAAAGAGGCATAAGCCTCTTTTTTCTTATAAATACCTTCTTCAGGGGAGGGATCACTATCCAAGTGATGATAGCGATTGGTATCACTCGAAATTAACGACATAGAGCTCGCTGTCAGCAGCTGTCATTGCGATATCTCTAATCGTCACCGTGCCTTTATTGTACGGAGCAATTTTGTTCGCGGTCTTATCAGCACCCGCATTGACGGTAAAATTGTAAAAGCTTTCGCCATTGCAGACTAAGCGAGGAAACACCCTAGCCTTATTAATACGATAATCTTTCATTGTCCTGTTGAATTGGAAAACACTGTTGCTAGCTCCAGCCTTGCAAACGGCGATCAATGTGTTTTCAATTTGAGGTGAAATTGCAGCGGTAGCACTAAATGACATTGCTAGCGCGGCTCCTGCTAAAACGTATTTTTTAATCATGTCTTGCTCCTACACTTACCTTGGGGTTCATGCTTGAGTTAAGTCTAGTCATGATGGTTTTGTTGGATAAACAGTGGAGACTTGTATCAAGATATTGAGCAGGCCACAAAATGTGTCTCTGGGTTACAAATTATGTCAATGGTGAACAGATACAAAAAATCCCGCGCAAGGCGGGATTCTTTAAGTGTCGATCAGTGAACCATAGGCTCAATTAGTCGACGATGCGCAGTAGCTCGTTAATGCCGACTTTGCCGCGAGTCTTGGCATCGACTTTTTTAACTATGATTGCAGCATAGAGGTTGTACTTGCCACATTTAGAGGGCAAGGTACCAGAAACAACAACTGAGCCCGCAGGTACGCGGCCGTAATGTGTCTCACCTGTTTCACGATCGTAGATCCGAGTGCTTTGTCCTAAGTATACGCCCATAGAGATAACGCTACCTTCTTCAACAATAACACCTTCAACCACTTCTGAACGCGCGCCAATAAAGCAGTTATCTTCAATGATTGTTGGGCCCGCTTGTAGTGGCTCTAATACGCCACCAATGCCAACACCGCCAGACAAGTGAACGTTCTTACCAATTTGAGCACAAGAGCCCACAGTCGCCCATGTGTCGACCATAGAGCCTTCGTCAACATACGCGCCAAGGTTGACGTAAGATGGCATTAGAACGGTGTTCTTGCCAATAAATGACCCTTTACGCACTGCAGCAGGTGGCACAACGCGGATCGCTTCTTTACGGAAGCGAGCTTCATCGTAGTCTGCAAACTTCATTGGTACTTTATCGAAGTATTTGGTTTCGCCGCCATCGATAACTTGGTTATCAAAAATGCGGAACGAAAGCAAAACCGCTTTTTTTAGCCACTGGTGTACATGCCACTCACCATTAATTTTTTCGGCAACTCTGGCTTCACCAGTGTCAAGCATAGCAATCACTTTTTCAACATCAGCACGAACGCTTGGTTCAACTGTCGCTGGAGTGATTTCTGCGCGCGCTTCAAAAGCCGCCTCAATACGTTGGCGTAAAGCCTCCATTAATTTCTCCCAATATCTTATTTAATGTAAAAATCTATAAAGCACTCTTGAGTGCTTCACGTAATCTATTCTGTTGAATGTCATCGAGCTGCTGACCGTCAGCGGTCTGCAATAAAAAGAAATCTTCCGCTCGTTCACCAATGGTGGTGATCTTAGCGGCGAGTAAGATGACTTCACAGCGATATAGCACTTCACCGACTCTGGCTAACAGCCCCGGCGAATCAAGTGCTATTAGCTCCATCATACTTTTACCATGACTGCGTGTCGTAGGGAAACTCACTTGAGTAGTAACTTTAAAAGGTTTCATCTTTCTTGAAAGATTTCTAAATTTTGGTAACTTAGGTGTTTCATTACTCAAGGCTTTTATTAACGTCTTTTTGATCCCTTGGATCCGCGATAGCTGGGTCACCGGCTGGCCATCTTGTTCCAAAATAACAAAAGAGTCTAGCGCGTAGTAGTCCTTAGACGTCATGATGTTCGCATCATGAACGGTAATGTTTTTATTGTCTAAAATGGCCATTACACTAGCAAATAGCTTGGGCTTATCTTTGCCATAGACAAATAGCTCTGTACCGCCACGAGTGGCGTGCTTGGAGATTAACACCAAGGGGTCATCTTGCTTATGTTTGATAATCGCTTCTGCGTGCCAAGCTATTTGATTGGGCTGGTTTCGCAAAAAATAGTCAGCCTTAAAGCGTTGCCACAGGCTGTCCAAGTCTTTTTCTTTGATCCCACGGCGCAGTAATTCTTTTTTTGCCTTAGCTTGATGTTCACGTACCCGGGCGCGTATATCGACCGGCTTCTCTTTACCTCTGGCGAGCACTCTTTGAGTTGAGAAGTATAAATCGCGCAGCAGTGAGCCCTTCCAGTTGTTCCATGTTCGCTCGTTGGTGGCGCAGATATCGGCCACCGTTAAGCAATACAGGTAACTTAAGTGCACGGCGTCGCGAACTCGTTCAGCAAAGTCAGCAACAACATCAGGATCTGATATGTCACGGCGCTGAGCGGTAACCGACATCACCAGGTGATTTTCAACTAACCAGCTCACCAAGCGGCCGTCGTGGTCATTCATGCCGTGTAACTTACAAAAATCAAGCGCATCGGTCGCGCCAAGTTTACTGTGATCGCCGCCGCGGCCCTTGGCAATATCATGGAAGATAGCTGCCAATACTAATAAGCCTTTTTTAGGCAGTTGGTTAATGAGTACTGAGCCTAATGGAAACTCTTCTTTTTGCTCAGGTTGTGAAAAACGCTCAATGTTGAGCAGTAACCTATGAGTATGCTCATCAACGGTGTAGGCATGGAACAAGTCGAATTGCATCTGCCCTTCAATGACTCGCCAAGCGGGTAGGTAAGCTGAAAGTACACCGTGCTTATGCATTAGTGACAGTGCGACAATTCCGCGAGGGTGACGCAATATTTGCATGAAGAGCTTACGACACGACTCGTGGTACATCAGCGGTTGTAGCTGAGCACGTCTGGCGCGGCGTAAACTGCGCAGAGTGACGGCATATATCGATTGAATATTGGAGTTTTTAGCCACCCATAAAAACAGCTTTATGATGTTTTCTGGACTATCGAATAGGTCGTAGCTTAAGCTCTCAATAAATTGACCTCTGCGCTGAAACTGTTCATCTATTGGCACCACTTCTAAGGCTTTTATATGGCCAAGAGTTGCCCGTTTGAACAGCTGAAGTAGCATCTGATTGAGCTCCATTACACGTCTAACCGTACGGTAATAGCGCTTCATCATCTGTTCAACCGCAAGCTGAGTGCTATCTTCATAACCCATTAGCTTGGCGACTTGCGGCTGCAAATCAAATAAAAGTCGGTTTTCATCGCGGCCAGAAATTAAGTGCAATGAACAGCGTAGTTGCCACAAAAAGTCCTGTGCTTCCAGCAGTTCATCGAGTTCAATTGGTTCTAAAAAACCATGATAAACAAGCTCTTCAAATTTCTCAGCGTTAAAATGGCGCATGGCAACCCAAGCGACAGTTTGAATATCGCGTAACCCTCCGGGGCAGCTTTTTAAATTGGGTTCTAAGTCAAATGCGCTGGCACGGCTATGGCGGGCTATTTGCTCGTCACGCTTAGACACATAAAATTCGCTACTTGGCCAAAAGTCGTGTTGGCGAATATTGCGATAAAGTAGGGTAAATAATGCCTGCGGACCACACAGTAAACGCGACTCAAGTAAATTGGTTGCTACCGTGATGTCTGCACGGCCTTGCTCAAGGGTTTCTTCAATGCTGCGCACACTATGACCGACCTCTAGGCCTGCATCCCAAATAAACGCGATAAATGCGCTTAATGCTTGTTTTGCATCCTCAGAGAGTTCGCCTTCGGTGAGGAATAATAGGTCGACGTCTGAATGCGGGTGCAGCTCACCACGGCCATAACCACCAACGGCGATTAATGCGATAGCAAACTGTTCGAGATGATGGGCGTGCCACTGCTTTTGCAATAGCTTATCAACGTGTTGACAGCGAGTACTCACTATCGAGCGAATATTAGAATTTGCATTGAAGGTTTCTAATAACTCTTGATTTTGGTCGATTAACGCACTTTTTGCAGTTTGAGCACTATTCATCAAATCTCTTTTTCGAGAACGGATCCGTTGCAAACGATTATCTATGCAATAAAAGCTAATTTAAAGGGCTTTATTATGATTAATCATCAGTTAGCTGCGATAAAGCGATCTTGCTTTATTTTGGTGCAGATATTTGGCTGTTGACGCACCAATTCGTGCAAATTTTAGATATAAAAAAAGCGTGCTTAACACGCTTAATTGGCTGAAGCTGTAAATTAGTGATTAATCACTCGAGGTAACTCATTCTCTTCTTCACGCAAGGTCAATACTTCAACACCTGTTTGTGTAACCAGTAATGTATGTTCCCATTGGGCCGAGTTTTTGCCATCTGAGGTGGTGACTGTCCAGTTGTCTTTCTTATCTAACACACTGGTGTGACGACCCGCGTTGATCATTGGCTCGATAGTGAAACACATGCCAGCCTTAAGTACGGTTTTGTCGTTATTTTTATAATGCATAACTTGTGGCTCTTCATGGAAGCCTGCACCAATACCATGGCCGCAGTAATCGGTCACAATGCTGTACTTCTCAAGACCGGTTTTCTTTGATTTGATGAACTTTTCAATCAAGGTGCCAATTTCACCTAGCTTCATACCCGGGCGAACTTTTTTAATGCTAAGGTATAAGGCTTCTTGCGCGATACGGCATAGGCGAGCGTTCTTTGGGCTGACTTCGCCAATAAGAAACATCTTTGAGGTATCACCGTGGTAACCATCAACAATTACTGTGATATCAATATTGATGATATCGCCATCCATAAGCGGACGGTCACTCGGAATGCCGTGACAGATCACATCGTTAATAGATGTACAAATTGATTTTGGGAAACCATGATAATCAAGAGGTGCAGAGATAGCGCCATTATCTTCAGTGAACTTAGCGCAGATAGCGTTTAATTCATTGGTCGTCGCGCCCGCTTTTACATGCGGTGCAATCATTTCGAGTACCTGTGCCGCCAGTTTACCCGCGGCACGCATCTTTTCAATCTCTTCAGCTGTCTTAATTACTATACTCATTCTAGTATCTCTTCGTCTTTAAATTGTCGTCTTTCAATATGACGATTATGCCTGAAAAACGACGTAAATATTTGTGCTTTTTTTCATATTATGGTATAAAGCGCGCCGTTATGTTTGACTCTTGTCGTTCTCACCTTAAGGTGGTTCGTCCGAGTTAAGATGGCTGCCATTATACATGGCTATTGTTAAATACTAAATCACACACATATCGACACGTTCTTCGGGGTGCCCTAAATAGGGTCGAAGATATGGGATATGTGGAGGTCTAACCCCTAATATTTTAAGGTAAATAAAATGACTACAGTTTCAATGCGCGACATGCTACAAGCCGGTGTTCACTTCGGTCACCAGACTCGTTACTGGAACCCAAAGATGAAGCCATTCATCTTCGGCGCTCGTAACGGTGTACACATCATCAACCTAGAGCACACTGTACCAATGTTCAACGAAGCACTTGCTTTCATCAGCAACGTTGCATCTAAGAAAGGTAAAGTTCTTTTTGTTGGTACTAAGCGTGCTGCAAGCGAAGCTATCAAAGAAGCTGCTGTTTCTTGTGATCAGTACTATGTTGATCACCGTTGGTTAGGTGGCATGTTGACTAACTGGAAAACAGTACGTCAATCAATCAAGCGTCTAAAAGACCTTGAAAGCCAGTCTGTAGACGGTACTTTCGACAAGCTGACTAAGAAAGAAGCGCTAATGCGTACTCGTGAACTTGATAAGCTAGAGAAGTCTCTAGGTGGTATCAAGAACATGGCTGGTCTACCAGACGTGATTTTCGTAATTGGTGCTGATCACGAGCATATCGCTATTAAAGAAGCTAACAACCTAGGTATTCCAGTTGTTGCTGTTGTTGATACAAACTCTTCTCCAGACGGTATCAACTACATCGTTCCTGGTAACGATGATGCTATGCGTTCTATCCGTCTTTACACTGGTGCTGTTGCTGCTGCTGCGAAAGCTGGCCGTGGTCAAGACCTAGCTGTACAAGCTGAGCAAGACGGTTTCGTAGAAGCTGAATAATAAGGTCGGATGATTTTCATCTCCCTTATTAACCTAGATACATGATTGGTAAACAGGGGCGCTATCATCAAACTGACTGGCCCCTGTTTTACTATCTATTGAATTTGAAGAATTATCTGTAGAGGATTTAGCAATGGCAATTACTGCTGCCCAAGTTAAAGAACTTCGTGACCGCACTGGCGCTGGCATGATGGACTGTAAAAAAGCACTGACTGAAACTAACGGTGACATCGAACTAGCGATTGATAACATGCGTAAGAGCGGTGCTGCTAAGGCTGCTAAAAAAGCAGGTAACATCGCTGCTGAAGGTGCTATCCTAATCAAGAATGGCGAAGGTTACGCTGCGCTTCTTGAAGTTAACTGTCAAACTGACTTCGTAGCAAAAGATAGCAACTTCCTTGCATTTGCTAACGAAGTACTAGATGTTGCTGCAGCATCTAAAGTGACTATCGAAGACTTGAAAGCACAGTTCGAAGACATTCGTGTTGCTCTAGTGACTAAAATCGGTGAGAACATCAACGTTCGTCGCGTTGAGTACATCGATGGTGCAAACCTAGCACAATACCGTCACGGCGAGCGTATCGGTGTTGTTGTTACTGGTGAAGCTGATGAAGAGACGCTAAAGCACATTGCAATGCATGTTGCTGCTTCTAAGCCTGAGTATGTAAACCCTTCTGACGTTCCAGCTGAAGTTGTTGAGAAAGAAAAAGCTCTTCAAATCGAAATCGCTATGAACGAAGGCAAGCCTGCTGAAATCGCTGAGAAAATGGTTATCGGTCGTATGAAGAAGTTCACTGGTGAGGTTTCTCTTACTGGTCAAGCTTTCATCATGGAACCAAAGAAAACTGTTGGCGAAATTCTTAAAGAGAAAGGCGCTTCAGTAACTAACTTCATTCGTTTAGAAGTTGGTGAAGGTATCGAAAGAAAAACAGAAGATTTTGCTGCTGAAGTAGCTGCACAAATCGCTGCTACAAATAAGGCTTAATCTCCTTATTTAGCAAACATAAGACCGTAGCAATTGCTGCGGTCTTATCGTATATACTCAACTCATTTTTTGTTTGGTTATGTTAAAACCAACAAACGTGTTAAGTGTACACCCCTATCGCCATAATCAGGACTAATAAATATGAGTACCAATCCTAAACCTGCATTTCGTCGTGTTCTTTTAAAACTAAGTGGTGAAGCCCTAATGGGTGAAGAAGGCTTCGGCATTGATCCTAAAGTGCTTGATCGTATGGGGCAGGAGATCAAAGAGCTTGTAGAGCTAGGTATTCAAGTGGGTGTTGTCATTGGCGGTGGTAACTTGTTCAGAGGTGAAGGTCTGGCTAACGCGGGTATGAACCGTGTAGTGGGCGATCACATGGGCATGTTGGCAACAGTGATGAACGGCTTAGCAATGCGTGATTCGTTGCACCGTGCATATGTTAATGCGCGTTTAATGTCAGCCATTCCGCTAAAAGGCGTGTGTGATGACTACAACTGGGCTGAAGCAATTAGTTTGCTTAAATCAGGCCGTGTTGTTATTTTTGCTGCAGGTACAGGTAATCCATTCTGTACGACTGACTCTGCTGCGTGTTTACGCGGTATCGAGATTGAAGCAGAAGTTGTGATTAAAGGTACAAAAGTTGACGGCGTTTATTCAGATGATCCAGTTAAAAATCCCGATGCCGTCAAGTATGATGTAATGGGGTACAATGAAGTACTCGAAAAAGAATTGAAAATAATGGATTTGGCTGCATTCACTATGGCCAGAGACCATAATATGCCATTGCTTGTATTTAACATGAATAAACCAGGTGCACTGCGCCGCGTTATCATGGGCGAGCAAGAAGGCACAATGATTAAAGCTGATTAAGCTATATTTAGTGACTTAAAAGGACATATAACGTGATAAACGAAATTAAGAGCGATGCGCAAACTCGCATGGACAAGTGTGTTGAGTCGACAAAATCTCAAATGGCTAAAGTTCGTACTGGCCGTGCACACCCAAGCTTATTGGATACTATCCAAGTACCTTACTACGGTTCGCTGACTCCGCTTAAGCAAGTTGCAAGTGTATCTATTGGTGATGCGCGTACATTAACAGTATCAGTTTTTGACCGTACTATGATTGCAGCTGTTGAAAAAGCAATCATGAGTTCTGATCTTGGTTTAAACCCAATGTCAGCAGGTGCAACGATTCGAATTCCTCTACCAGCACTGACTGAAGAGCGTCGTAAAGACCTTATCAAAGTGGTTCGTGCTGAAGCTGAAAATGGCCGTATTGCTATTCGTAATGTGCGCCGTGATGCTAACTCTAATGTGAAAGAATTAGAGAAAGAAAAAGAATGCACTGAAGATGACGTTCGTCGTAGTGAAGATGATGTGCAGAAGCTTACTGATGTACACATTAAGCTAGTCGATGAGATCTTGGCTGCAAAAGAAAAGGAGCTGATGGAGTTCTAAATAGCACTCCTCAGCTGGGCAATGTTCACTATTTAGGTTGGTTTTTAATTAAGCTTTAGGCGAATTTCTTGCATTTTTTAGTGAGAGATAACGAACTTTTCGTGTTACGCATTAAGCTTCACAGCTCACGGCTTGTAATTAAAGTGTAGAGCTTGGACAAAAATTAAACTTGAATGGACGACATGACCTAGAGTTCAGACGCCGTGTAGAGTTATACTACACGGCGTTTGTCTATTTTTAAGGGTTGTAATAGATGTCAATCAATTCCCAGTCTGGCACTGAAGTGACAGAGGCATTACCAAGTGAGATATCCACTTTGGTAAAACAGTCTATCCCTAAACACGTTGCTATCATTATGGATGGTAATGGTCGTTGGGCGCAGGCACAGGGAAAGCCAAGAGTTATCGGTCATAAGGCCGGTGTAAAGGCAGTTAGGCGAGCGGTGAGTACGGCCCGTAATTTAGGCGTTGAGTCATTAACTTTGTTTGCGTTTTCCAGTGAGAACTGGCGTAGACCTGACAAAGAAGTCAGCTTGTTAATGGAACTATTTTTTACTGTGCTGCAGCGTGAACTTAAGCTGTTACACAACAATGGGGTTCGCCTCAATATTATCGGCGATGTCAGTCGATTTTCTCCCCGTTTGCAAAAGCAAATTGCAGCAGCAGAAGAGAAAACGGCAGACAATCATGATTTAGTGCTTAATGTTGCAGCCAACTATGGTGGGCGATGGGACATTATGCAAGCGGCGCAAAAACTGGCAGCTAAGGTCGAATCTGGTGAAATTAGCAGCACTCAGTTTACCGAAGAGGCGATTAGTGAACATTTATGCATGCAAAATCAAGCCGAAGTTGATTTAATGATCCGCACAGGTGGTGACTATCGCATCAGTAACTTTGTCTTGTGGCAAGCCGCTTACGCTGAGTTAGTCTTTACTGACACCTTGTGGCCGGATTTTGATGAGGATGCGTTTAAAGATGCGATTGCTATTTTTGTTAATCGTCAGCGTCGATTCGGTTTGACAGGAACTCAAATCGATACCATCCGCTCTTTGTAATAATTTTTGAGGGAAGTTTTTTTGCTAAAACAACGAATAATAACAGCAATATGGTTAATCCCCTTAGTTTTAGGTGCCATATTCGGTTTACCGACTGAGTATTTTTCTTGGGCACTATTGGGAGTCTTTTTAATTGCCGCCAAGGAATGGGGACGTATAATCGATAGTCGCTGTGAAATGACGCAATGGAGTTTCACCGTAACCATTGGCGTCTTATTAACCGCGCTCAATCTTATGGTGTCAGCTGATGAAATTTGGCATCGCGGCATGCTACATCCAATATTCCTTGCAGTGATCCTGATTGGTGGATTCTGGTGGTTTATGTCGTTCATCATGGTGTTATCTTTCCCGAAAAGCGCGCGCTTCTGGGAAAAGAGCCATATGCTCAAGTCCATGTTCGGCCAGTTGACTCTGATCCCATGTTTCGTTTCTTTACTCACCCTAAAAGCGCTAAGTACTCAAGCATCGCCTTATTATGGCGGTACCTTAGTATTTTTGGTCATGCTGGTTGTATGGGCGACAGATTCCGGCGCTTACTTTGCGGGTAAAAAGTTCGGTAAACGTAAACTTATGCCAAATGTGAGTCCGGCTAAAACCATTGAGGGTTTATTAGGTGGGCTATTAACCACTATGCTCGTGGTCGCAGGTGTGATGTATTTCTCTCCTGAGCAAGAGGTCGGTTTACTTATTGCGGTGACCTTGTTTACAGCACTGGCTTCTGCGGTGGGCGATTTGTCTGAAAGTATGTTTAAGCGTGTCGCAAAAATTAAAGATTCAGGCACTATCCTACCGGGGCACGGTGGAGTATTGGATAGAATCGATAGTCTGACGGCTGCGCTACCTGTATTCACATTAATCTATATAGCTTTTTGGATGTAACTAAATGCAAAATATGGTGATTTTAGGCGCGACCGGCTCTATCGGTGCCAGCACCTTGAGTGTTGTTGCGTGTAATCCAGAGCAGTACAAGGTATTTGCATTGGTGGCAAATACCAATGTCGAAAAGATGTTGCAGATCTGCATTCAGTATCAGCCTAAGATTGCCCATATGGTAGACGCTCAAGCTGCGAAGGCATTAAGAGAGCAGTTACCAAGCACATTAAAGATTGAAGTAACAAGCGGAGAAGACGAACTGTTATCACTCGTTAGTAGTGATGAGGTTGATACGGTTATGGCAGCCATTGTTGGCGCCGCGGGTTTACCATCGACACTCGCTGCCGTTAATGCGGGTAAACGTGTGTTGCTGGCCAATAAAGAGTCACTGGTGATGTCCGGCCAGCTATTTATTGAAGCGATGCAACAATCGGGTGCACAAGTGCTGCCCGTTGATAGCGAGCATAATGCAATTTTTCAGTGTTTGTCAGAGCGTTCGCAACTTGAAATAGGTCGCTGCGATCTACACGCTGCGGGTGTATCGCATATTTTGCTGACAGGTTCTGGCGGGCCGTTTTTGACATCTGATCTGTCGTCACTGGCTAACATGACACCTCAGCAGGCTTGTAAGCACCCTAACTGGTCTATGGGACGTAAGATCTCAGTTGATTCTGCGACCATGATGAATAAAGGGCTTGAGTACATTGAAGCGCGCTGGCTGTTTAATGCAAGCAGCGAGCAATTGAAGGTCGTTATCCATCCTCAGAGCGTTATTCACTCTATGGTGCAGTATCGTGATGGGTCCGTTTTAGCGCAGCTTGGTAATCCAGATATGCGTACCCCGATTGCTCATTGCATGTCTTTTCCAAAGAGAATTAACTCAGGAGTTGAACCTTTAGACTTTTTCAAAGTCGGACAGTTAAGCTTCTTAGAACCTGATTTTAATCGTTTCCCCTGTTTAGCGCTGGCGATTGAAGCATGTAACCAAGGGCAGGAAGCAACAACGGTATTAAATGCAGCCAACGAAATTTCCGTACAAGCATTTTTAGATGGCAAGATCCGCTTTACCGACATAGCAAGAATAAACGAACAAAGCTTAATGAATACGGCAACGCATCCATTAAACAATATTGATGATATTTTGGCGTTAGATTCTCAAAGCCGCCAATATACGTTAAATGCCATCACGAAGCTGAATTAGTTCAGAGGAAAGGAATGATCGATTTTTTATGGAACTTAGGTTCCTTTATTGTTGCTTTAGGGATTTTAATCGCAGCCCATGAATATGGGCACTTTTGGGTCGCTCGTCGTTGTGGCGTTAAGGTTGAACGCTTCTCTATTGGTTTTGGTAGGGCTATTTGGCGCAAGACTGGCAAAGACGGTACCGAATATGTGCTGGCGATGATTCCCTTGGGTGGTTATGTCAAAATGCTCGATGAGCGCGTTGATGATGTACCTGAAGAGTTAAAAGACCAAGCCTTTAACCGTAAATCTGTTTGGCAGCGCATCGCGATTGTCAGTGCCGGCCCCATCGCCAACTTCATATTTGCGATTATTGCATTATACGCGATGTATCTTATTGGCGTTCCAGCCATTAAACCCGTTATCGATTCTACCCTTGCAGGCACGCCAGCGGCTCAAATCGTAGTCAAAGAGCCAATGCAAATTATGGCTGTGGGTAACCAAAAGGTGAGAGACTGGGAGGAAGTTAATCTTGCTCTTGCAGGCCATATTGGTGATAGCCAGGTTGACTTGACCTTAGCACCGTTATCTCGCTTAGAAGGCGGTTCGGGCGACGAGCAAACGTATTCATTAAATACCCAAGAGTGGAAAGTTAATCCAGAAAAAGAACTGCCGATCACCGCTATTGGTCTTGGCATGTATCGTCCTGCGATATTACCAACACTAGCACTGGTCAGCGATGACGGCGCAGCTGGACTTGCCGGTATCAAAGTGGGCGACACCTTAGTTGCGATTGATGGTGAAAAATACCAAGATTGGCCGCGTTTCGTAGAGATTATTCAGGGCTCAGCCAATAAGCCTGTCAGCATTACCATACGCCGCGATGGAGAGCAGTTCACGGTTAAGGTAACGCCTAAATCACGTGAGAATGCCGAAGGTCAACTTGAAGGCGTGATTGGCGTGGCACCAACATCTGAACCATGGCCAGAAAACATGAAGATACAATTGGAATACGGATTTTTAGATTCTTTTCCAGTTGCAGTCGATAAAACATGGCAACTTGTCTCCGTCAGCATTAAGATGATTGGCAAGTTACTTACCGGTGACATTTCAGTTAAGAATTTGAGTGGTCCTATCTCTATTGCACAAGGTGCAGGAAATAGTGCTAACGTCGGACTGGTATATTTTTTAGGTTTTCTTGCATTGATTAGCGTGAACTTAGGCATTATTAATTTATTGCCTTTGCCAGTGTTAGATGGAGGACACCTTTTGTATTACTTCGTTGAGGTAATTACAGGCAGGCCTGTACCGGAGAAGGTACAGGAAATTGGATTCAGAATTGGGGCAGCTATGCTGCTGATGTTGATGAGTGTTGCGCTTTTCAATGACTTTTCCCGACTCTGAGCAAGGACAGACAAATAATTAGAAGTGCTCTATGAGATTGAATAAACTTTTTGCCTCGATGTTATTAGTCGGAGCGTCTTTTTCAGGGAACGGTTGGGCCGAGACATTCCAACCTTTTGAAGTAGCTGATATCCAAGTTGAAGGTTTACAGCGAGTGGCACTCGGTGCGGCTTTGCTTAACCTACCTGTGAAGGTTGGGGATACTGTTGATCAATTAAAATTGCAGCAAGCGATAAAAAGCTTATATGCATCAACTAACTTCGAAAAAATCGAAGTGCTACGTGATGGTAATGTGCTCGTCGTTAAAGTGACTGAGCGGCCAACGATTAGCTCTGTTACCTTCGAAGGTAATAAAGATATTAAAGATGAGCAGCTACAAGAGAGCCTCGATGGCTCTGGTGTTAAAGTCGGCGAGTCTCTCGACCGTACTATGCTCTCTGGTATCGAAAAAGGTCTACAAGATTTCTATTACGGTGTAGGTAAGTACGGCGCTAAAGTTAAAGCCGAAATTATCAACCTACCGCGTAACCGAGTTGAGCTTAAGTTTACCTTTACCGAAGGTTTAGCTGCTGAAATTCGTCAGATTAATGTCGTGGGTAATACAGAATTCAGTGATGCTGAACTTATCGGCATGCTTGAGTTAAAAGATTATGTCGCTTGGTGGGATCTGTTTGGCGAGCGCCGCTATCAGAAACAAAAGCTGCAAGCTGACCTTGAAACGATTAAGACTTACTACCAAAACCGCGGCTATATTCGTTTTGATGTAACCTCTACACAGGTAGCAATGACACCTGACCGTAAAGGTCTTTACATTACGATTAACGTTGACGA
Source organism: Shewanella sp. 125m-7 (assembly GCF_052977045.1). Lineage (NCBI taxonomy): Bacteria > Pseudomonadati > Pseudomonadota > Gammaproteobacteria > Alteromonadales > Shewanellaceae > Shewanella > Shewanella sp. 125m-7. Next base: position 44,286 of record NZ_JBRILQ010000013.1, on the reverse strand, counting down.
AGGTGAGCAGTACAAAGTCAAAGACGTTAATCTAACCGGTGACTTAATGGGTAAAGAAGATGTGCTAGAAGCCATCTTGCCATTAAAGGCTGGTGATATGTATAACGGCGGCGATGTGACGTTTACCGAAGAGATGTACGGTAAATACTTAGGTCGTTTCGGTTACGCCTATCCAGAAGTGAAGACCTATCCAGAAATTGATGATGAAACGAAAGAGGTTAACCTCAACATCAACATCAATCCTGGCAAGCGCGTTTACGTACGTAATATCAGCTTCACGGGTAACACGGTTACTAAAGATGAAGTGATGCGTCGTCAGCTACGTCAGATGGAAGGTGCTTGGTTAAACTCGGCGCAAGTAGAGCTATCCAAGTCTAACCTGAACCGTCTGGGTTACTTTGAAACGGTTGATACTGAAACGGTACAAGTGCCAGGTACCGACGATTTAGTCGATGTTGCATTTAGTGTTAAAGAGCAGCCATCAGGCTCATTTAACGCGGGTGTCGGTTATGGTACTGAATCAGGTCTTAGCTTACAGTTTGGTGTTCAGCAAAGTAACTTCTTAGGTACAGGTAACCAAGCGGGTATTAACTTAAATACCAACAAGTACTCGAAAAACGTCAATATTAACTATACCGATCCATACTTCACCAAAGATGGCGTGAGCCTTGGTGGTAGTATTTATTGGAGTGAGTTTGATGCTGATGAGGCAAACCTAGAAGCCTATAAGAACAGCTCTTATGGTATTTCGTTAAACTCAGGTTTCCCTATTAACGAATATAACCGGATTAACGGTGGTATCGGATACCGTCATAACGAAATCTCTGAGATTTCTGCTTATGAGCAAGCGATCCGTTTCTATGATATTTATCGTGATAGTGATGACCCTAATGCAGGTTTAGCTTTCGATAACTTCGAATTAAGTCTAGGTTGGTCTCGCAGTAACTTAAACCGTGGTACTTTCCCGTCGGATGGTTCATCACAGCGTTTAAACGGTAAGATGACGGTACCAGGCTCAGATCTACAGTATTTTAAAGCTGACTTTGATACTAACTTCTATTTCCCACTCAACCGTAATCAAACATTTGTCGTGTTAACACGTGCACGCTTGGGTTACGGCAACGGTTATGGTCAGTTTAACGACAATGATCAGATCCTGCCTTTCTGGGAAAACTATTACTCAGGCGGTAGTAGCTCGCTGCGTGGCTTTAAGTCTAACTCAGTGGGGCCACGTTCATTCTACTTGTATCGTGGCAGTGAGCCATGTGCGCCCGACCCATCAGGTGAAGGCTGTAGCTTGCCTGGCGATCCTAGCCAAATTCAGGTTAGTTCAGGCCGGTCAATTGGTGGTAATGCCATTGCGACAGCAAGTTTAGAGCTTATTGTGCCAACACCATTCTTGGATGAGGCTTATACAAATTCTGTACGTACTAGTTTCTTTGTGGATGCTGGTAATGTGTGGGACACTGAGTTTGACTACGATTCGTATCGTTATCTTCCAGTTGAAGAGTTTGATAGACTAGAAGATTATAGCGATCCGAGCCGTATTCGTGCCTCTTGGGGTATGAGCGTGCAGTGGTTGTCACCGATGGGACCTATGGTATTTAGCCTTGCATGGCCAATCAAGGAATACGAGGATGATGAAACAGAGATCTTCTCGTTTAATATTGGTAAAACTTTCTAAAATCAATTTTAAAAGAATCGGCAAGTTTTGCTGAGATAAAGGAGTTTGTTTTGAATAAGATGTTGAATCGCGCAATGATGGTCTTGGTTCTTTTAGGCGCGCCGCTAGCGGCTCATGCTGAAAAGATCGCAGTAGTTGATATGCAAGCAGTTTTTGAGCAGTTGCCACAGCGCGAGCAAGTGAACGAAACATTAAAAGCTGAGTTTGGCGATCGGGTTGCAGCTGTACAAAAGATGCAAGAAGAGCTACGTGGTTTGCTAGAAAAGCAGCAACGTGACGCAGCGCTAATGAGCGAGTCGCAGAAGACTGACATGATGCGCAAAATGGAATCTATGAAAGCTGAGCTACAATTGAAAGGCAAAGCGTTAGATGAAGATATGCGTCGTCGTAACGGTGAAGAGCAAAACAAGCTACTTCTTGAAGTTCAAAAGACAATTAACACTATTGCTGAAAAAGAGCAGTATGACATGGTGCTTCAACGTGGCGCAGTTATCTATGTTAAGCCAAGTGCTGACATCAGTAACAAAGTGGTTGAAGCTTTAGGTAAAGGCAAGTAAATAGATGAAAAGCTATACTTTAAGAGTATTGGCTGACCATTTAAATGCAGACGTTCAAGGTGATGACTCAGTTGAAATTTCAGCTGTAGGCACCTTGGACGGTGCAGGTTCAGGTCAAATCTCTTTTCTGGCAAATTCTAAGTATCGTTCGCAGCTGGCTAGTTCAGCTGCGTCTGCGATCTTAATGATGCCAAAAGATGCAGAAGGTTTTGCTGGTAATGCGATTGTATTAAACGATCCTTATGTTGGTTTTGCGCGCATTGCACAGTTTCTCGATACCACCCCAAAAGCGGCCGAGGGTATCCATCCATCGGCACAAATAGCGGCTTCAGCGATGCTGGGCGAAGGCGTGGCAGTTGGCGCAAATGCGGTTATCGGTGAAAATGTTATTCTAGGTAATAACGTTCAAATCGGTGCTGGTAGTGTTGTCGGCCAAGATAGCGTGATTGGTTCAAACACGCGATTGTGGGCCAATGTCACGGTTTATCATAATGTGCATTTAGGTCAAGACTGTATCATCCACTCAGGAGCGATATTAGGTTCTGATGGTTTTGGATATGCCAATGAACGTGGCCAGTGGATTAAAATTCCACAAACAGGCGGCGTGCGAATTGGTGATCGCGTTGAGATTGGTGCCAATACTACGGTTGATCGCGGCGCTATAGATCATACTGAAATTCATGACGGGGTTATTTTAGATAACCAAGTCCAGATAGCGCATAACGATATTATTGGTGCTAATACGGCTATTGCTGGTAGTACGGTTGTTGCAGGCAGCGTAACGATTGGCAAGTATTGTATTATCGGTGGTAATTGTGCGATTTCTGGCCATTTAAGCATTGCCGATGGCGTGCATGTTTCTGGTGGTACTAATGTCACCAGCATCATCCGCGAGAAAGGTGTTTATTCATCAGCCACCGTTGCGATGGATAACAAGCTATGGCGTAAAAATACCGTTCGTTTTAGACAGCTTGATACGTTATTTCAACGGGTAAAAGCCTTGGAAAATAACGTAAAGTAAATGACTGCTTTAAGCAGATAAAGGAAAGTTTCGTGTCAAATCAATTGAATACAATGGATATCAAAGAGATCCTAAAATTTTTACCTCATAGGTATCCATTTTTATTGATCGATAGAGTATTGGACTTCACCCCAGGTGAAACCTTACACGCCATTAAGAACGTTACGATTAATGAACCATTTTTTCAGGGACACTTCCCGGTTCAGCCAGTGATGCCAGGCGTATTGATTTTAGAGGCTATGGCGCAAGCAACAGGTCTTCTTGCTTTTAAAACGATGAGCGAAGAGCCTTCTAATGATGCGTTATATTATTTCGCCGGTATCGATAAAGCACGCTTTAAGCGTGTTGTTGAACCTGGTGACCAACTTCATTTTGAAGTACAGATGATTAAAGAGCGCCGTGGAATTGGCGTGTTTACTGGCGTTGCAAAAGTGGATGGCGAGATTGTTTGTTCAGCAGAAATCATGTGTGCGCGTAGAGAGATTTCTAAGTGATTGATAAATTAGCTTATATTCACCCAGATGCAAAAATAGGCAAAAATGTCACTATAGGTCCATGGACCTATATTGGTGCCGATGTCGAAATCGGTGATGACTGCTGGTTCAGTTCGCATGTTGTTGTGAAAGGTCCAACGGTTATCGGCAAGGGTAATAAGTTTTACCAATTTGCCTCAGTCGGTGAAGATTGCCAAGATAAAAAGTTTGCTGGTGAAGCGACCCGTTTAATCATTGGTGACAATAACGTCATTCGTGAGTCGGTAACGATTCACCGCGGAACGACTCAGGATAACTGGGAAACACGCATTGGCTCAAATAACTTGTTTATGGCTTATGTGCACATTGCTCATGACTGTGTCGTTGGTAGCAACGTCATTATGGCTAATAACGCATCCATTGCAGGTCATGTTCATGTCGGTGATTGGGCCATTTTGGGCGGAATGACGGGTGTTCACCAGTTTGTGCATATTGGCGCTCACGCCTTTACGGCGGGTAGTTCGTTGATTCTTAATGACGTACCACCATTTGTGATGGCATCGGGTCAGCCTGCGATTCCAAGAGGGCTTAACATCGAAGGCTTGAAGCGTAGAGGTTTCTCTAAGGAGTCTCAGCTTTCAGTTCGTAGAGCCTATAAAACATTATACCGTAGTAATTTGACGGTAGCGGAAGCGATTGAGCAGCTTAAAGAGGCTGCGGTAGATGATGAGCAAGTCAAATTGCTAATCGACTTTGTCGCCAACTCTCAACGAGGCATTATCCGCTAAGTCAGTTTCAGAACCCGTGTAAAAGCGGGTTCTTTGTTTCCCTTCCATCATTGATGACAGATATCATTTTATGAGTTCAAACAATCCTCGTATTTTTGCAATGGTTGCCGGAGAGATCTCCGGAGACATTCTCGGTGCAGGCTTAATTAAAGCGCTGCAAGTTAACTATCCGGATGCTAAATTTGTTGGCATAGGTGGGCCGCGGATGGAAGCATTGGGTTTCGATTCTATCTTTTCCTATGAAGAGCTTGCAGTGATGGGAATTGTCGAAGTTCTGTCTCGCTTGCCTAGATTATTAAAGGTACGTAAAACACTGATTGATGAATTAATGCAGATTAAGCCTGATTGCTTTATCGGTATCGATGCACCTGACTTTAATATTGGGTTGGAGCTAAAGCTTAAAGCTCGTGGTATTAAAACGGTGCACTATGTGAGTCCATCGGTATGGGCGTGGCGACCAAAACGCATTTTCAAAATCGCTAGGGCAACCGATATGGTATTGTCATTGCTACCTTTTGAAAAAGCGTTTTATGACGAACATCAAGTACCATGTACGTTTGTTGGTCATACTTTAGCCGATGATATAGGACTTGAAAGTGATAAAGTTGCGGCTCGTGAACGACTTGGTTTAGATAAAGAGGCCGAATACTTAGCGATACTTCCAGGTTCCCGTGGTGGTGAGCTGAAGATGTTAGCCGAACCCTTTGTAAAGGCTGCGAGCTTAATCAAGCAGCGCTATCCGGATATAAAATTTGTTACGCCTTTGGTTAATCAAAAACGTCGCGATCAATTCGAGCTTGCCTTACGCGAGCATGCGCCAGATCTAGAGATCCATCTCATTGAAGGCCATTCTCGTGAGGTGATGGCGGCCGCAGATTGTATTTTATTAGCATCAGGCACTGCCACGCTTGAAGCTATGTTAGTTAAGCGGCCTATGGTGGTGGCTTATCGCGTGAGCCCTATTACTTATCGTATCGCTAAGGGCATGATGCTAACGAAGCGTTATTCATTGCCAAATTTGCTTGCCGATGACGATATTGTTGAAGAACTTATTCAAGCAGATTGTACGCCAGAGAAAATAGCAACAGCGGTGTCAAAGCAGTTGGATGGTGATTTCACCCCGCTGCATGATCGTTTTATGTCAATCCATCAAATGATAAGACGAGATGCTAGTGCCCGCGCGGCCGATGCCGTAATCAAGTTACTAGAGGAGCAAAAATAGTGGCAGTTTTTAAGGATATTACCCCAGAGCAAGTGGCCCAGATTTGTGTTGCTCAATATGCCGGGGTCGATGAGGTTGGCAGAGGCCCTCTTATTGGTAATGTGGTGACCGCCGCGGTGATTTTAGATCCAAGTAATCCTATCGAAGGATTAAACGATTCTAAAAAACTGTCAGAAAAGAAGCGCGAGTTACTGTTTGAACAAATTCAACAAAAAGCCTTAAGTGTCAGTGTTGGCTCTGCAAGCCCAGTAGAAATTGATGAACTCAATATCTTACACGCGACTATGCTTGCTATGCAGCGCGCTGTAGCAGGTTTAAGTATTAAACCGAGCAGTGTATTAGTTGACGGCAACCGCAGCCCCGATTTTGGCGTTGAAAGCCATGCAATCATTAAAGGGGATGGCCTTATCGATGCGATAAGTGCAGCCTCTATCATTGCTAAAGTGATTCGTGATAGAGAGATGGATGTCCTTGCCGCGCAATACCCCGAGTATGGTTTTGATAAGCATAAAGGTTACCCAACAAAAGCGCACTTTGAGGCGCTAGCAAAGCATGGTGTATTACCTGAACATCGTAAAAGCTTCAGGCCGGTTCGAGAGGCCATGGAGTAAGCTCGTTGCTACTGTGTATTTCATTTTTGCTCGAAAAGTAATAGAACTCGTTACAGGGTTAGCAGTTTAACTTGTTTGCAGCTGACCCTTGTTTTACCCTATAAGCTTCATCATTTGTCTTCCGTTACCCAATATAAAGATACTCCAAATTATGTCTGATCCACGTTTTGTTCACTTGCGCGTCCACAGCGATTTTTCTATGTCTGATGGACTTTCTAAAGTTAAGCCCATTATTGCAAAAGTGGTCGAACTTGGAATGCCTGCGGTTGCGTTAACTGATCAGACAAATATGTGCGGTTTGGTAAAGTTTTACGAGGCTTGTCATGGTAACGGCGTTAAGCCGATTATTGGCACCGACTTTTGGGTAAAAGTCCCAGGTTTTGACGAGTTTTGCTCTATTACTGCGTTAGCGATGAACAACACCGGTTATTCAAATCTAACCTTGTTGATTAGTGATGCGTATCTGCGCGGCAATATTAACGATAAAGCGGTGATTGACCAAGAGTGGTTGGTAAAATATAGCGAAGGGCTAATCCTGCTTTCTGGCGCCAAAGATGGCGATGTTGGCCGAGCTTTATTAAAAGAGAACCAAGGCCAAGTAGACTCATTAATTGAGTTCTATCAAACCCATTTCCCCGATAGATATTATTTGGAGCTGCTGCGCACAGGTCGTCCAGACGAAGAGCGCTATTTGCATATGGCTGTGGCGCTAGCAGAGCAAAAAGGTCTGCCGGTAGTTGCGACTAACCAAGTGGTATTTAATAAGCCAGAGCAGTTCGATGCCCACGAGATCCGCGTGGCAATTTATGATGGCTTTACTCTCGCCGATCCACGTAGACCAAAGAAATACAGCGACCAGCAATACTTCAAAAATAGCGACGAAATGTGTGAGCTATTTGCAGATATTCCCGAGGCGATTGAAAATACCGTACAAATCGCTAAGCGCTGTAACGCTACGGTGAGATTGCATGAATACTTTTTGCCTAACTTCCCGACAGGTGATTTGACCATCGAAGACTTCTTAGTCGATGTGTCTGAAAAAGGCCTAGAAGAGCGCTTAGCGTTTTTATTCCCCGATCCTGAGGTTAGGGCTGAAAAACGTCCTGAATACGATGAACGTCTTGATATCGAACTTAAGGTGATCAACCAGATGGGTTTCCCTGGTTACTTCCTTATTGTAATGGAGTTTATTCAATGGGGTAAAGATAACGATATCCCCATTGGTCCTGGTCGTGGTTCTGGTGCGGGCTCGCTCGTTGCGTATGCGCTTAACATTACCGATTTGGATCCACTTGAATACGATTTACTGTTTGAGCGATTCCTTAACCCTGAACGTGTATCTATGCCCGATTTCGACGTCGACTTTTGCATGGATAGACGAGATGAAGTGATCGATCACGTTGCAGAGCTATATGGCCGTGATGCGGTATCACAGATTATTACGTTTGGTACCATGGCGGCGAAAGCGGTTATTCGAGACGTTGGTCGTGTGCTGGGCCATCCTTATGGTTTCGTTGAGCGCCTATCTAAGATGATCCCGGCAGAGCCTGGGATGACGCTAGCAAAAGCTTTTGAGATCGAGCCGGGTCTGCAAGAGTCTTATGATGGCGATGAAGATGTAAAAGATCTTATCGATATGTGCCGCATACTTGAAGGGGTAACACGTAACGCCGGTAAACACGCCGGTGGTGTGGTTATCGCCCCGACAAAAATCACCGATTTTTCGCCTATCTATTGTGATACCGAAGGCTTAAACCCGGTTACTCAGTTCGATAAAAATGATGTGGAAACCGCAGGTCTTGTGAAGTTCGACTTCTTGGGTCTAAGAACGCTGACCATCATCGACTGGGCGCTACAGATGATCAACAAGGTGAAAGATAAGAATGGCGAAGAGCGCATTCGTATCGAGTCTATTTCACTGGTCGACCCTAAGTGCTTTAAATTACTACAACGCTACGAAACAACCGCGGTATTCCAGCTGGAATCTCGTGGTATGAAAGATTTGATTAAACGTCTTCAGCCAGATTGCTTCGAAGATATGATCGCACTAGTAGCACTGTTCAGGCCGGGTCCGTTGCAATCAGGCATGGTAGATAACTTTATTGAGCGTAAACACGGCCGCGAGGAAGTGTCATATCCTGATGCTGAATATCAGCATGACTCGCTTAAAGAACTATTGTCACCGACTTACGGCATTATTCTCTATCAAGAGCAGGTGATGCAGATTGCTCAGGTGCTTGCGGGTTATACCTTGGGCGGCGCCGATATGCTTCGTCGTGCAATGGGTAAGAAAAAGCCTGAAGAGATGGCCAAGCAGCGTGGCACGTTTGAAGCCGGTTCGATTGCAAACGGCGTCGATGGTCCGCTATCGATGAAGATTTTCGATTTGGTGGAAAAATTCGCGGGTTACGGTTTTAACAAATCTCACTCGGCCGCTTACGCATTAGTGTCTTATCAAACACTTTGGTTAAAAACCCATTATCCACAGCAGTTTATGGCGGCAGTAATGTCGGCGGATATGGATAACACCGATAAGATTGTCACCTTGGTTGATGAGTGTGAGCGCATGGGAATGCCGTTGCTACCACCAGATGTGAACAAAGGTTTATTCAGATTTACCGTCGATGATGACTTAAATATTGTTTATGGTATCGGTGCTGTGAAAGGGGTCGGCGAAGGTCCTGTCGATTCAATTCTTAAGGCTCGAGAAAACGGCCCGTTTGTTGATCTATTTGATTTCTGCGCCCGAATCGATTTGAAAAAGCTTAACCGCCGCGTAATTGAAAAGCTGATTTGCGCTGGCGCACTGGATAATCTCGGTCCACATCGCGCAGCGATGATGGCGACATTGCCTGAGGCCATTCGCGCCGCTGACCAACACGCCAAAGCTGAAGCGATTGGGCAACATGATATGTTTGGCTTGCTTAATAGTGAGCCAGAAGACAGTAAGCAGCAGTTTGTTGAATGTACACCTTGGCCTGATAAAGTGTGGCTTGAAGGCGAGCGAGATACCTTAGGTTTATATCTTACTGGTCACCCGATTAATCAGTATTTAAAAGAGCTAAAACACTATACCTCTGGCAGATTAAAAGATGTGCATCCTACAGAGCGCGGTAAAACCATGAAAGCCGCTGGGCTTGTGGTTGCGACGCGTGTGATGATGACTAAGCGCGGCTCCAAGATGGGTCTTGTAACACTCGATGACAAGAGTGCGCGGCTTGAAATCATGTTGTTTACCGAAGCCTTTGAGAAGTTTAATCATCTATTAGAAAAAGACCGCATCTTGATTATCGAAGGAGAAGTCAGTTTTGATGATTTCTCTGGCGGTAACCGTATGACGGCGCGCAACATCATTGATATGGGCGAGGCGCGTAGCCATTTTGCTAACGCGGTTGAAATTGACCTGCAATCAGACAAGGTTGACGATCAGTGGCTCAATCAGTTTCAGGCTGCGGTCGAGCCATGGAAAGCCGGTGCTGTACCTGTGGTAATAAACTATGCTCAGCCGCAGTCACAAGCGCAGTTTACTTTAGGCGATAACTGGCGGGTTAATCCAACCGACGAACTGATGTTAGCGCTGGAGTCGTTAGCGGGCTCAGGCAAGGTTAGGATCGTTTTTTAAGACTGTTTTTAAGACTGTTTTTAAGGTAATGGCTTTCTAATATGAATATTGCTGCCTCTATTTTAGAGTGTATTAAACTGTTACCCCAGCGTTCAGTGCAAGCCGAGGTAACGGGTGAACAAGCTAGGCTGCAAAAGCGCAAGCTGGTGCTGGCATACAGTGGCGGTGTTGACTCTGAAATATTGGCTCACGGCCTCTCACAGTTCGCTAAAGCCAATTTAGATATTGAGTGTCTTTTGGTCCATGTTCATCATGGCTTAAGCAGTAATGCCAACACATGGGCGCAGCACTGTATCTCTCAGGCGCAGCACTATGAACTTGGCTGCGCGATTAAGCGAGTCGAGGTTAAGCTCGCCCCACGATTGAGCGTAGAGGCGCAGGCACGCACTGTTCGCTATCAGGCACTGTTATCGGAGCTTGAGCACGGTGATGTGTTGATGACGGCGCACCATCAAGACGACCAGCTCGAAACCGTTCTGCTGGCATTAAAGCGAGGTCTTGGTCCTAAAGGCTTAGCCGCCATGGGCAAGGTGCAGCGCTTTGAGCAAGAAAACTGGTTAATTAGGCCACTGCTAGATTTTAGTAAAGTAGAGATTGAAGCCTACGCAAAACAGCACAATATTACCCATATCCAAGATGAAAGTAATTTCGATGATAAATACGATAGAAACTTTCTTCGCTTGGAGGTTATTCCAACACTTAAGCAGCGTTGGAGTGCCATTGCGGCAACGGCTAGTCGCAGCGCCGAATTATGTGCTCTGCAGCAATCTGTTATCGATGAAGAGACTGCACTGAGATTACCGCAACTTCAACATCAAAAAGCAGGGGAGTGCACCCTAGATTTAGACAAGCTCGCAACTTACTCTAAGGCCTGGCAGTCACTGTTGCTGCGCGGCCATATGGAGTCGTTAGGCTTGGCGCCACCCTCTAAGGTACAAGGTGAGCAGATCTTAACTCAGTTGTTAGAGGCTAAGATTGATGCGAGTGTCGAGATACGGCTCGCAGATGTGGTTATCAGGCGCTTCAAGCGAGATGGTTACTTTTTATCGCTAAGTTCGACGTTGCATATCACGAAGAAAGCTTACTCCCCGTTAACACTCAGTCATATTGATGTGTTATTGAGTGGTGGAGTTTCATTGCCAACGGGTAGCCTTCTAGCTGCGCAAACCAGTACGACAGGTTTTCGACTTAGATTACCAACTGAATTAGAAAAGGTTTCTATTGTATTTGCACTGCCAGGTAGCACGCGATGTCAGCCCCATAACCGTAATAAAGGACGGGAGCTAAAGAAGTTGTGGCAAGAGCTCGGATTACCCCCTTGGGAGCGTGGGCGAGTGCCTCTGCTGTGTTATGACGGTAAACTAGTGGCCGCTTGTGGTTACTGGGTAGAGAAATCCTATTTAGCCTGCGAGCACGACTTGGGACTCAACCTGAGTTTTATACATGCTTGAGGGGCTGTAGGCCCTGTTTATCCCCCTTCCTGACAGCGATTAAGCGGCACAAATTTGGTAGCATTGCCTACCCGCCGCTTTTGCTTCATATAAGGCATTATCGGCGCGCTGATATAGGCTCCTTTCTGTATCTTCATCTCGCCACTGGGTAACGCCCATACTGGTGCTGACTTGATACTGTTTCAAGTAGTGATGATTGACAAGCGCATTAAGGATGCGGTTGCACAAAATTCGAGCCTCATCAACATCGGCTTGTACCAGCAAAGTAAATTCATCTCCCCCAATTCTAAATGCTTGGTCAGTGTCTCTTATCGTAGCATTGAGCATATCGGCAAATTCAATTAAGGCGCTGTCACCTAACTGATGACCAAAATCGTCATTAAGCTGTTTGAAATTGTCTATATCTAAGACAATGAGAGAAAAGCTGCCTTGGTTACGTTTGGCTCGAGCAATCTCCTTTTTTAGAGATTGTTGATAGTAATGACGGTTGCCTAGCTTGGTGAGTGCATCATACATGGCCTGCTGCGACATCTCTTGATATTGAATAGCGTTAATAAGCGGCTGTAACACTAGGTCTTTAAGCTGATTTAACATCAAGGTTTGTGACGGTACCAAGGTGGCTTTTAGATTATAGTCTATAGTCACTTGCTGGCCGGCAAAGGTCAGCTTTTGCTCGAAGGTATAGCCGTATGCTTGACCCCAATGAAACTGATATTGTTTATAAGTTAGCCGTACACCGAAGAGCGGCAAATGTTGTCCCATAATCTGGCCAAAGCAGGCAAACACTGTCCTAGGATCTAAGTGTTGATGCAGTTGCTGGATAATATTGACAAGATCCATATCCAAAGACGTCGACATTCCTATCTCAGTCTGTTGGCGATACTTGATAGGGAAGGACTCTGTTGCTAAGCCAAGTTCCATTGGTTTTTCTCCCGGTGTTTTTATTACAGCGTCAATATGACTTACCTTATCTAATAAGCAAAAATCGTGCCTTGGTTCTGTTGTGCATCGATTAATCGAGGTTTGGCGCAGGCCTTTTAGGCTCATTGACAGCCTCTTAATTAGCCCTTTTCTACCTCAATGGGTCATATCCGTCGTTATTCGACAGTTGATCCATACTTTATTAGCTAAGAGTTAGGTAACTACGAGCTAGCTAAGACCCCAGTAACTATGAGCTTGATAGCTAAGGATTCGCTAACTTAGACTCCAGTAACAAAGAGTTCGCTTTAGTTCGTTTACTTTCATTTCTATTATCTCTTCACTGAACTGTATTGAACTTGAACAACAGCAGGAACAAGTGAAAATTGATGTGATAGGAATAATCATTTGTCTTTATTTGCCATTAAGTTAATCTCTAGTTAATCGAATGGGGAATATTGGTGTCGATATTTTGACGGATATCGATGGGCTAAGGAGAACACCGCACGCATGGAACACAGCTTTCTGATTCAAATATTGCTGATGCTGGTCATTGCCATTGTTTCAATCGCCATCTTAAGGCGTGCTGGTTTGCCCGCTATTTTGGCTTATTTAGTAACCGGAGTGATAAGCGGTCCTAGTGGTTTTCACTGGTTTACTCAACATCAAATGCAGTCAGTTGCCGAACTGGGTGTGGTATTACTGATGTTTAGTTTGGGGCTTGAATTCTCTCTACCTAGACTGTGGGCAATGCGCCGTACTGTATTTGGTTTAGGTAGTGCGCAAGTTATTGTGACTACCGTTTTAAGTATGGGAATAGCGCTATTATGTAATCTCAGTGTGACCGAGTCTGTGGTTGTTGGCTCTGCTATAGCACTTTCTTCCACGGCTATTGTTCTTAAGCTATTGAATGAACAAGGCTGGCTGAGGCGCAGGCATGGTGAACTTTCTGTCAGTGTGCTGTTATTTCAAGATATTGCGGTTGTTCCCTTACTCATCCTGCTGCCTATTTTAGCTAGTGATGGAGAGCCGTTGTTGTGGACCGAGGTGGTTTTTGCCTTACTAAAGGGGAGCCTTGCATTTATAGCACTGATGGCGTTTGGCAAGTGGGCCTTGCCAAAGCTGTTTGATGAGGTTGCTCGTTCACGCTCAAATGAGCTGTTCGTGCTTTCCACTTTAGTGGTTGCTTTGGTTACTGGTGCCATTACGCAATGGCTAGGCTTATCGATGGCATTAGGCGCATTTATGGCTGGTATGCTACTTGGAGAAAGTCAGTACCGTCGTCAGCTAGAAGCGGATATTCGCCCCTTTAGAGACCTATTGATGGGGCTCTTTTTCATTTCTATCGGTATGTTGCTCGACTTCCAGTTAGTCGCCGATTACTGGTGGCAAATTATTTTTATTCTTATCGCAGTGATCTTAGGCAAGGCCTTAGTGGTGTTCTCTTTGTTAAAGATTGCTAAAGAGTCTTTTCGCTCCTCTGTTGCAACGGCGCTGAGCTTGGCTCAGGTGGGGGAGTTTAGTTTTGTTGTTTTGGCCCTCGCAGTTAACTATCAATTGCTTGATAACAAGACCAGTACAACCTTAGTGATGGTTGCGGTACTTTCTATGGCAATAGCGCCATGGTTAGTCAGGCACAGTGTTGATATCGCTAGAATGTTGCAAGGGTTAAAACCTAAGACTGATAACAATGAGTCGATGAACGTACAGGTCGATGCAAAAGGCGATCTGGTCCTTATCTTAGGCTATGGCCGGGTGGGGCAAACCATCGCCAGGTTTATGAAAACCGAAGCCATTCCTTATTTAGTCTTGGATCTCGATCCTAAAAGAGTCTCAGAGGCGAGAATCGCCGGAGAGCCAGTCTATTTTGGCGACGTGTGTAAAAGAAGTATCCTAAAACAAGCTAAAGTACGTGAAGCCAAGCTTATTGTGATTACGTTTAGTAGTGGCCGCATTCTCGAAGAGGTTTTACCCTTGTGTCGCCAACTGGCTCCAGAGGCTAAGATTTTAGTGCGTACTCGTGATGACACCGGCATGGAAGAGTTAGAGCAAGCCGGAGCAAGCCAAGTTATTCCTGAAACACTTGAGGGCAGCCTCATGATTGTATCTCAAGTCTTATATCAATGTGGTGTGCCGCTGGCGAGGATATTAAAACGATTAGAGTCTGAGCGGCGAAATCATTACCAATATCTACATGGTTTTTTCTCAGGTGCTGAAACCGACTTTACTTTAGAATTATTGCATGCTGTCGCACTGCCCAAAGGGGCTAATGCGGTTGGGCAAACCCTAGCTGATATTCCATGGGAGAAGCTTAAAGTCGAGCTAAGAGCGGTAAGGCGAGCGGGTGCTGAAGTTGACAACCCTGAACTGGATTGGCAGATAAAATCTGGTGATATTCTAATTTTGCTCGGCAAGCCTAGACGCATGGAAAAAGCAGAGATATTTTTATTACAAGGCTAAGCTAGCCGGTAACGTCGGTAAAGCTTCGCTACCGTAAACGGTTATAAAATAGATTTAGTCTACACTCTCGTTGCTGCTTTTTAAGCCCTATTATTAATGCAATGGTATTTAAGGCGTGGCTTTTAAGCATTGGTATTTAAGGAGTAAGGTTTTGCATTACCTCATTTTTATCCTGTTAGCCCCCTTCTTTTTTTTACAAGGTCACAGAGTTAAAAAAAATACTCCAAAATTGCCAGAAGCAGCAGGACCTAGGCAAGGCTCTGTGGGGAATGGCGCGGGATTATCGCTACTGATTTTGGGTGACAGTGCCGCTGCTGGAGTCGGCGTCGCTCGTCAGCAGCAGGCTTTAGCGGGTGTGGTGGTAAGCGCGCTTGCCAAGCGCTATCAGGTTGATTGGCGATTACTGGCAAAGTCAGGCCATAACACTCTGCAAACCATTGACATGTTGCAGTTGGAACTCACGCAGCAGCACACTATGCATTTTGATGCCGTGGTGGTATCGCTTGGTGTTAATGATGTACTGAGCCCGTTAACGGTTAACCAGTGGATAAGCCAGCAACACGCTTTGGTCGAGTTAGTCACCCGCGAGTTGGGGTGTCAACGTTTGATACTGACGCGGGTACCACCTATGGGCGATTTCCCGGTTCTTCCACAGCCATTACGTTGGTTTTTGGGGCGAAGAAGTAAAGAATTTAACCAGCATTTAGAACGTTTTGCCAAACAGGAGTCTAGCTTTACGCTACTTGATTTTGGCCATCAACTCGATACCACCGCAATGGCGATAGATGGATTTCATCCTGGAGAGTTGATTTATCAAGACTGGGGCGAAAGTGTTGCGAACGCTATTTTGTTAACAAAAAAAGCGAGTTGATCTCACTGTAGTCGGTTTAATTGATATTGAAAAATCTTTTGATATCATCAATTTGGCACATTGCATCTTCATATCCTAAGTCGATTAAAGCACTGCAATAGCCTTGTTCAAACAACAAGTAAGACACAATACTCGAGTCTGAATGTTCATTGATGCCCAGTGTTTTCAGCATGGTTTTAATCGCAAACGGCATATCCTGAAAATAGCGCGACGCCATTGTGCTTAAATCTTCGCTTGGTTTTATTACTAATGTTTCAATGGTTTTCAGTGATAGTTGATCACGGCTCTGTTCAGGGATCAAGCTAAGTGTTGAGTTGATACGCTCGAGTCTTTCTAAGTCACTATTTAATGTGTCAGAGAAAATGGTATCGAGTAAATGACCCGCAATAGTCGCGGTTTTTGGATGGTGATCTAACTCTTTTGCCTGTACTTTGTGAGGGCTTTCAAGATTTATTACCATGATTTTGTCAGCCCCTAAATGAATCGGGCTGCTTAATGGCGCTAATTGGTGTACCGAGCCATCACCATAATATTCTTGATTTAACCTTATTGATGGGAACACCATAGGTATGGCTGAACTCGCTAACAGATGATCGGTATTGAGACGCGTTCTGACGCCGTGACGTCTAGCCCTTTGCCAATCATTGACATGGGCATTAGCTTGGAAAAATGTTACCGAACGGGAATTGTTATAGCAGGACGTATCTAGGCTAACAGCTTCGAGTGCACCGCTATTGATATTGCGATCGATCCGTTCAAAACTGATGAGATTATTAAGTAGACCTCGTAATGGTTCACTATTGAATAGGCTTCCGGCTGTCGTTGACACTCCATCACTTTGCAGGCCTTTTAGCGCCATTTTACTTAAGTGTTTTAATACCCCACTAATGGATGCTTGGTAGACTTTTTGGGCATGAACATGGCGCCACACCCATTCAAGCTTGCGTACTCCTAAATGAAAACAAGAAGCATGGGTAGCGATAGAGGTGGCATTAATTGCACCTGCAGAAGTGCCGCAGATGATTCTAAAAGGAATGCCATGATTGCGAGGGTAAAACTGTACTATCGCCTTGAGCACACCAACTTGATAGGCGGCTCTAGCGCCACCCCCACCCAGTACTAAGGCCGTTTTATTTGGCAATTCGACGCTCCTTATCGCTTGAAAGTTAAACAGATTCAAAAGAAACTGCTTAAATTTAGAATATGTGAGATGGCTGAGATGTTCAAGTCGCAAGTTTAAAACTTAAACAAATCTTATTAGAACTAGCGCAAATGGCAGATATAAAAAAAACGCCGATGCAAGCATCGGCGTTGTTATTGATTTAGCGGGCTATAACATTAGCGCTTTTAGCACATTAGCAATTAAGCTTGTTGTGCCTTTAAGAACTCAACGATTTGGTCTAGTGGGATATCTTGCTTCTCACCTGTACGACGGTTTTTGTATTCGAACATGCCGTTATCGATGTTACGATCACCAATAACCACAACATGCGGAATACCAATAAGCTCCATATCGGCAAACATTACGCCTGGACGCTCTTTACGGTCATCAAACATCACTTCGATACCCGCATCGTTTAGATCTTGATATAGCTGCTCAGCAATATCTTTAACGCGATGAGACTTGTGCATGTTCATTGGTAAAATACCAACTGTGAACGGTGCAATCGCGTCAGGCCAGATAATACCGCGGTCATCGTTGTTCTGCTCAATTGCTGCGGCAACCATGCGGCTTACGCCCACACCGTAACAACCCATAAGTAAGGTTTTAGACTTACCATTTTGGTCAAGTACGTTGGCATTCATCGCTTCTGAGTAGTTAGTACCTAACTGGAAGATGTGACCCACTTCGATACCGCGAAGAAGGGCAATAACCCCTTTACCACATGGGCTAGGCTCACCTTCGATGATGTTACGTAGATCGAATGCTGCAGCCTCTGGTAAGTCGCGCTCCCAGTTAATGCCGAAGTAATGCTTACCATCTTGGTTTGCACCCGCACCAAAGTCGCTCATGATGCTGACGCTGTGATCAACAAATACTGGAATGTTCAGGCCAACAGGACCAATAGAGCCAGTACCTGCACCGATAGCGTCAAGGATTGCTGCTTCATCTGCAAACTCAAATGGCGCTAATACCGCATCAATCTTCTCAGCTTTAACTTCGTTTAGTTCGTGATCGCCACGAATAACGATAGCCACTAATGGGGCTTCTTCAGTTGCACCCTTAACGATCAATGTCTTAACCGTTTTTTCAATCGCAATACCGTGTTGCTCAACAAGTTCTGCAATGGTCTTAGCATTTGGTGTGTCAACTAACGTCATTTCGCTGGTGGCTGCTTGACGTGTTTCAGTTGGCATTGGCGCTTCACATTTTTCAATGTTTGCAGCGTAATCACTTTCCGTTGAGTAAGCGATTAGGTCTTCACCACTGTTAGCTAATACATGGAATTCATGTGACATGCTGCCACCGATAGAGCCAGTATCTGCCATTACAGGGCGGAATGATAAACCTAAGCGAGTTAGGATGTTGCTATAAGCTTGGAACATCGCTTCATAGGTCTCATCCATGGTTTCTTGATCGATATGGAAAGAGTAAGCATCTTTCATCAAGAATTCACGCGAGCGCATTACACCAAAACGTGGACGAACTTCGTCACGGAATTTAGTTTGAATTTGGTAAAGGTTTAGTGGTAACTGCTTGTAAGAGTTAACTTCTTTACGCACTATGTCAGTGATGACTTCTTCGTGAGTTGGACCCAGTACGAAGTCACGATTGTGACGGTCTTGAAAGCGAAGTAGTTCAGGACCAAACTTTTCAAAACGACCCGTTTCAACCCAAAGGTCAGCTGGTTGAACCATAGGCATAAGAATTTCAACCGAGCCGGCTTTGTTCATTTCTTCACGAACAATCGCTTCGATTTTACGTAGTACACGCAAACCTGTCGGCAACCAGCTGTATAAGCCAGATGCGTTACGACGGATCATACCCGCACGTAACATTAACTGATGACTAACGACTTCTGCGTTTGCAGGAGTTTCTTTTTGAGTTGATAGCAGGTACTTGCTTACGCGCATTACCGTTGTCCAAATTTGAGTTGAATGGGCGCTATTTTATCACTTGTAGTGCTTCTGTCACCTATGGATTTTGCGATTCGAGTGATTTATTTGCTTTGACCATAGGTTTTTGCGCTAAGCGATGCCGGTTATACTCCTTTGCTTTGACGATGATGAGTGACAAGTTGAGTTAATACTTTAAGTTAGCAGTTGAGTTATAGGAAAAACCCTAACCCTTTTATCAATGAGCAAACTCGTGTTTTATTGTAGGATTATGCCTACATCTTGATGCGTACAAGTTCAGATTGATGTTAGCTTATGACACAGAAAAATTGTTTATAACAAGGTGAGCCAATATGGCGTTACATTATCAAACATCAAGATTGGAGGTTTCGGAATTATTTTCTGAGATAGCGCCAGCTGAATTATCGCCATTGCAGGTTCGAGTCACTGAGCTGTTAACACCTGCCGTCGTTGAAAACTTGCCGCCACATTTTCAGCACATCGATTCACTTTCTGATGCCAAAAAATGGTTTAAACGTATGGTAGTGGAGAGTCGTCTTTTTGTCGTCAAACATACAGAAGCTAATGTTATTATTGGCTTTATGTTTGCGTTTATAGGAAGTAAACGTGATGCCCATATTGGTTACCTGCTAGGTGAGCCGTATTGGGGACAAGGGTTGGCGACCGAATTGCTCCAAGGCTTTATTGATATTTCAATTCAAGGTCAAAGTTGGGATTACTTGATTGCAGGTGTCAGCCAGAGCAATAAGGCTTCTGCAAAGCTATTGCTTAGACTGGGGTTTGTTGAGCAACCTTGTGCAAATGGACAAGTTGTTTTCTTCCAATACCTATTATCTCAACCTCGACTTTGAGAGCGACTGTAAAATAATGGAATTGATATTTTTACCGCTACTGATAGTACTTGTTAAGTACAAGCACTACGCACGTGCAGAGTGGTTGTTTACACTGTTCTTTCTTGTTTATGCACTGGCATTGACCACATTAACGTTACCGCCAAATTCAAGGTTGGGCAGTTTTTATATCGGTATTCCTTCCATATCGTATCTTTTTTATATTTACCCTGACATTCAAACTCAATATCCAACCTCGGTGATCCGAGTATTGAGTACGTTGGGTGTGTGCACGGCATTTATCGCGTTGCTCGTTTTTTTCAACTGATTGCTTTCGTATTATGCTCTTTGGCAATGCCCAGCCTTTAGCCCTGTGGCCTGCTAGCTGTTTACCTTCCCTATTATTTATCTTCTCCTCAATCTCGCGTGAAGTCCTTAGGTAGATTAGTGTTTTGTTATGTGTAACTATCTATATGTTTTTAAATTAATATTTTAACTTAAAAGAATAAAGCTGATGTAGGTCTTTTGGTCGAGAGGTTCATATCAAGGATGTTGTCATATTAGCTAAATTGGCTCATTTAAAGGATTAGAAATGAAGCGATTTTTATGTGTGTTATTTGGCCTGCTGTGGTCAAGTTGGCTTTTTGCAGAGCAACCGTTAGCATCGACGGATGAGGCTAAGCTGTCATCAACAATGACTTTAGAAGCACTCAAAGCCGCGATTGTCGACATTGTTGAAACAGAGAATCTGCCTGCCGTTGCGATTGCGATGGTTAACCAAGAGGGGCCGGTTTGGATTGAGGCAATAGGCTTGGCTAATATCGCCAATAACCAACCTGCCGATAGTCAAACCCTGTTCCGGATTGGCTCGACCTCTAAAATGTTTGTTTCTTTATCTATATTGAAACTTGTGGAGCAGGGCAAGTTATCTCTTGACGATAAACTCGCCGATCTTGCACCAGAAATAGCCTATACCAATCAGTGGGAAGCGTCAGACCCTATTCGTATTGTTCACCTTTTGGAGCACACCACTGGCTGGGATGATATTCATATCGTTGAGTATGCCCATAATGACCCTTCACCAGCAACGCTCAAACAAGGTCTAGATTATCATCCTCATTCTCGTGTTTCACGTTGGAAACCTGGTAGTAGAATGGCTTACTGCAATGCCGGACCTCCTGTTGCTGCGTATATCGTCGAAAAGGTCACTGGGCAAGTATTTGAAGATTACGTTGCCGACAACTTTTTCATTCCTATGGGGATGGAGACCATGAGCTATTTCCAGTCTGATGATGTTAAAGCCAAAGGTGCGACACTTTATTCTAAGGGGAAAGAAGAGGCATATTGGCACATTATTATGCGGCCATCGGGCTCAATAAATGCGTCGGCTAATGATATGGCAAAGTTTCTGTCTTTTCTGGTGAATAGAGGGCGTGCAGTCGAGCTGCCATTGATTTCTGAAGCTTCATTTGCGCGCATGGAGCAAGTTAAGTCAACACCCGCGGCACAAGCTGGTCAAACGGCGGGTTACGGACTTAGCAATTACTCAACCCCTTATAAACAATGGATCTACCAAGGTCATGACGGTGGGGTTAGCGGCGGAATAACCAAGCTTGAATATTTACCCGAGGCGGGCGTGGGTCATGTTGTGATGATTAACTCTGATGACGCGCAGTCGGTAAAGAAAATTACTGAGCTCATCCGTGAATTTGAAACTAAAGAGCTTACAGAAAAAAGTATCACAGCCACACAAGCTGTGACTGACTCAATGAAAGCGTTGCAAGGATATTATTATCCAATTAATTCACGCATGGCGATGACCGAGTTTCTTGAGCGGGTATTGAATATCTACCAATTTACATTTAAAGGTGGAAAACTCATTCGAACAAATTTATTAGGTGGTGTACCTAAGGAATATTTTCCAGTTTCTGAGACATTGTTTCAGTCAGCCGAAACCGGTGAAATGAACCTATCATTTGTTGAAGATCCATTGGTAGGGCCCGTTTTTCATTCTGACTCATCGGTATATCGCTCCGTCAGTGCGGTGATAGTCTTTGGCCAGTTTACAATATTAGCCCTCTGGTTGATTATCAACGTGACAGGCCTGCTGTATTTATTGGTGTGGGGAGTGCGTATCATTATGGGCGCCGACATTAAAGGTAATGCATTAATGATCCGAGTATGGCCTTTACTCGCAACATTGTCGGTCTTATGTTTTGTGTTGATGTTCCAACTTGGTGGTGTCGACCCTTTTAGGTTATTGGGTAACATAACCTATGTGTCCATAGGCTTAATGCTATCAAGTATAGCCTTGTTAATCTTTACGTTTTTAGGTTGTTATGTGGCCATAAAAGCGAAGGCGAGTGAGATGAATAAGGTGAACTACTGGTATTGCACCATTGCCTCTTGTACACACTTGTTGGTGGTCAGTTATTTAGCTTGGTTTGGCATAATAGGATTACAAACCTGGGCTTAGGTTCTGGTTTAGCTTTAACGGTATATCGATAAAAGAAAGCCACTAAAAGTTAGTGGCTTTTTAAGATAACGAGGTTATATGGGGTATATGGGGTATATGGGTTCTATAGAGGATAGAGATCTCTGTTCTCTATCCTCAACCATTGCTATTAGCTTGAGGTTTCGTTGTCATCAAGCATTTTTACGCCTGGTGGCAATGGATTATTTTTACGCATTACGTGGTATATCCAAAATGGCAAAACAAGGGTAATCGCAAAGCTCACAACGAGGATTGTCATATACTCAGTTGCAGCAGCTCCTCCACCAACTTGTGCTGGGGGCACAAATGAAATAGCCAGTGCCAATATCGAAATAACTAATCCACTTAAAGCGACAAATATCTTAACTCCTTTTCCTCCTGGGATTTCAAAAGCGCGAGGCAAATCTGAATAGCTGAGTACGATCTTGATATAGGCGAGGAAAAAAATAATATAGCCGACAACGTATATCACTACCGTTAGCGATATTGCGGTAAAGAAGGAAACGTTAGCGCCACCCCCACCAAATGTCAGTACCGCCGCCCATATTGAAACAATCGCACCTTGTAGAAGTAAAAAGTTTACAGGCACGCCTTCAGCATTTGTGGCAGAGAGTTTAGCGGGGAGTAAGCCTTTTTTACCGGCTTCCAACATCCCCCATGATGGGCCAACGACCCAGGCCGATACTTCAGCGACTACGCCAAGTGCAATTAACACCGCAATCACTCGAATAGCCCAATCCATATCATGAGTGAAATAGTGAAATAACCCTTCGAATCCTTGGATTACTCCAATTGACAGCCCAAGTTCTTTCTCTGGCACTACCGCACCAATCGCAACGCCACCGATGGCATTTAGCACAATGGCTAATATCACCAGCATGATAATAGCGATAGGGTAATCTCTTTTTACGTTTTTCATTTCGTTGGCGTGGGTCGCCGATGCCTCAATACCGGCATAGGCAAGGATAAATGATACAAATACAACCAAGGTATTCAGTTGGGTGAAGTCTGGTAATAAGGCTTCAGTGGTAATCGGCATATCACTGATACCACCAGTCACAAAAAAGGCAATCGAGAGACTAAATAGGATACAGGCTGGAATGAGAATACCAAGCACAAAACCGACTTTGGAGATCATTGCGGTGTACTTGGTTCCGCCTAATTGAGATAAAGTGAGTCCCCAAAAAATAACCATTACTCCGATAAATTTTACCGTACTATTATCATTGAGTGCAGCCCAGTCAAATACATAGGACAGCGCGCCTAAAATGAAATAAATCATGGTGACAAAACCAACGGTGATTTGGAACCATTGGAAAAAGATATTAGCAAAGCCCCATCGTTCTCCTAATGCATGTCCAGACCAAGTGAATACCCCCCCTTTGTCCCAACCTTCAACTGTTGCCATTTCTGCAGCGCATAAAGCGACAGGTAAAAACCAAAAGACACCCGCGACAACCAAATAGAAAACCAATGATATGCCCGATGAAGCAAAGGTCGGGTATTCATATACGGTCATAACCATGGTGGCGGTTAGAGCAAAAAATCCAAATAGGCTCATATGCCTAGCTGTACTTGTTGGCGCATTTTGTTGTTTCATTAAATGGACTCCCAGGTTAGTACACATCTTATATATTTATTAAATTAGTAAAGTGCGGAAAACTTAGATTTGAGATATTGGATATCTTTCAAGGATAAATTTTATGCAATTGCAGTTAACTGGATTTTGAGTACGGGGTGACATAGTTATAACTCTCAATTGGTCAAGGGCTTACATTATTACTATTGAAGATAGAACAATTATTGCAATACCACCGTTTTAAATTGAATTTATTCAAGAAAATGACAAAATTAGTTTAAAAGCGCGCGCGTAACGCGGAGCAACGCAGAGCAACGCAGCCAGCGCGGTGCGCAAGCATTAGGTGTTACTTTGCATATCCCCAGGTTTTTAGCTGGACAATCCTCCATAATTACATAATTGCAAACGGTTTTAGAGGTGACTGTTTTATACCTATGACGACTGGGTTAGCGTCGCCACGCCGTGTATTGCGGCTCGTTTATGCGCGTTTTTTCTCAATGGAGTTCAAGAGTATTTGTGGTTGTAAAAAGTGTAAACCGATACTGAAGGAGTGTTTTTGGCTGCCTACTTCTGCGCTAAATAGGTCCTGTAGGGCACAATCATTATCTCATCTATTCGCCTTGAATTAGAGTGTCAAAAAACGCTCTGAGTCGATCAACTTCATATACTGATTGGCATCACAGAACTGCAGAGGTATAACGAATAGCCTAGCGATTAATATTGAGTGCTACTATTTAACGACCAGAACAGGGCATTTAGCCTGATTTGCAATAGTTTCAGCGACGTTGGCGTTTAATAGGTGAGATAACCCCGTATAGCCGTGGCTGGCGATGACTATCATTCCGACTCTTTGTGCTTCAGCTTCCGCTAAAATTTGCTTAACTACATCCCCCGTGCGGATTTTGCTATTTACCCTCAAGCCTTTTGGGAGCATTTCACGTACTTCAGCCACTATCTGTTTCATCTTATCGTTGGCATAGGGTTCAAGGTCTAGGAGTTGCTCTGCGGGGCTGTTTATCACAATGCCGAAATCGGGTGCGATATAAGGTAGGCCTATTACATTTAATAACTGAATATTTACGCTATATAAGTTTGCCATTTCGACGGCATATCCTAGTGCGTGATTAGCCGTTTCTGAAAAGTCTATCGGGCACAAAATATCTCGAGTACGCATCGCATCCTCCTATTTACATGGTTACTCAATAAATATAGGTGGTTAAATATCACAGCTCAAATGTGCTTTATACACAGGGCCAAAATATGTTTCGTGATGAGGGGAATCATTTTCAAGGGATGATATTAATTCCAACCACATTAAATAAGTGATTGCTCAGCAGGAAGTCAAAGCCCTGTAGGCTAGTTTTTATGTTGGAGGTGCACTGAAACGGCTAGCGCTTATCGCGCCTATCGCCTATCACTCGGGCTGGATTACCCGCCACGATGGCATAGTCGGCCACATCTTTGGTAACGATGGCGCCCATGCCTATTACCGCATGGTTGCCAATAGTGACACCATCAACTATGCCTACTTGCGCGCCAATCCACACGTCTTCACCTATCACCACGCCTTTAGAGTTAGATGGCTGTTGATAGATAGGCATATCGGGCGCCATGCCGTGATTAAAGGCGTAAATGGTGACATTATTGGCAATACGGGTTTGATGACCAATGGTAATGCCATGGCGGCCACCATCGAGTGAACAGCCGTGATTAATGGCGACTTCATTACCTAGCGTGATAGGGCCGTGTAAAAAGCTGTCGGCGGCAATCATGCACTGATCGCCTATGGTGATATTACGGCCTGGCTCTGCAAACAGGTTTGCTTCGGGCGCAATGAAACAGCGCTCGCCAATAGAGACGGTTTCAACTGCACAAAAGTGGGCTTGCACCTCCTCTTGCCAAGGTTTGGCCCACTGGAGGTGCTTCTCTTTTAATGAGAAATAAAGCCATGGCATATAAGACAGACGCTTTTTATGCTGAGTTTGATAATCAGGCTTATGTTGTGCTGCTGGTGGCGGATTCATATGGCTATCTAGTCTTGAGTTGAAGCTTGTTGAGTTTTGCCAACGTGTGAGGCTCTTAACTCGTAAACCTCAATACCGGCGTCCGTTATTTTCCACAAGATATCTAAGTCATATAATGCAACTTGATATAATTTGGGGTCGGCCTTGGCTTTTTTATAAGCTGGGCGAGGGTCTTGCGCTAAAACACCTTCAATAAGCTCACGTAGGCGCGGATACGCAGGGTTTTGTTGATATTGCTCAAGGTGTTCCAATGCCTGCTCGCTAAAGCATACATTAGCTAAAACAGGGGCATCTTGGGCTATGCCGCCTTGGGCATTTTCGATTGAATCTGAAAATGGAATATAGGGCTTAATATCAATAATCGGTGTGCCATCAAGCAAGTCCATGCCTGAGATCTCAAGGCTTACTTTGCCGTTATGGGTATGCACAGCGTGCAGCTTAACCACTGACTGACCAATACCGTTGGGCCTAAAGGTTGATCGGGTCGCAAATACGCCGAGCTTTTCGTTACCACCGAGCCTTGGTGGGCGAACGGTTGTCTTCCAGCCGGCAGCAAGGTTTTCATGAAAACAAAACAGCAGCCACAAATGTGAGTATTGTTCTAATCCTCTAACGGCATCAATTTGATTAAAAGGCGGCGCTAATTCAACAAAACCGCGGGCGGCACTCACTAAACCTGGCTGCCTAGGTATGCCAAATTTTTGTTTATAGGGAGTGCGGCAATAGGCCACGGCTTGGATCTGGCTGGTAAAAGACATTAAGGTTACTTCTAAAATGGGTAAATAAGATTATTGTGGGTCACTTTTGGTGGCGATTGCTTGGCCGACGCAAATTGCACGACTAACACAATTTAGGTTAGCTTCTTCAATTAACAAGCAGTTTTTTATCACTAAGCCATTGGCTTGTTTGTCTGCTGCAGCGCGGCGCGCAAGCGTACGGGCTTCAACGATTGAGGCTGGTGCATCGTTTTCTGATACTTGGCAGGTTTCACCTTCTACTAATCCTTTTATCTCAAAGGGACCTACAGGTTGCAATGTTCCTTCATAAACCGTCACGTCCGACGCTTTAAAGTAGTCATTAATCGCATCGCTGTCCAAATTGCTGTTAAAGGTGTATTCACCGGCGCAACCGCTAAGCAAAAGGATAAAAGCTGATGGTAATAAATATTTCATGGTGGCGGGCCTGTTTTATTATTGAGGTTGAAATGCCGTTGCACTCACTCAAGCTATTAATAAAAAAGTGCTCATAAAGAGCACTTTTTCACGATTAATCTTAAGTCGCGCTATAAGTTTGAAATTCTAGCGCTTTAGATACTTTTGATAAAGCTGTTGATGACGATTATTAAGATCAATTTTACGGCCATCAATATAGACAGACTCAATACCTGCTTGCATAGGGTCCAAAATATCACCCGTTGCTAAGATGATATTGGCTTTAAAGCCTGGAGCGATAGCCCCCATATCATCAATCTCTAGCACTTTTGCGGCATCTAAAGTGATACTTTTAAGGGCGTCTTCTTTGGTTAAACCGTAAGCGACGGTTTGACCAGCAGCGAAAGGTAAATTTCTGCTATTCCAGTCTGATGAAAAACCAAGAGCAAAGGGGATTTGGGCTTGTTTAAGTAGCGCGGGGATCTTAAATGCGAGATCGATAGGCTCATCATTACGTTTAGGTAGTGCTAAGGTTTGATTGTAAATCACCTTCGCATTCACTTCAGCTAGAGCGTCGGCGACTCGCCACGCATCATAGCCGCCCACAATCACGATTTTAAAGCCATACTGCTTAGCCAAGGCAATGGCTTCTTCAATGTGCTTTTGTGATTGTGCATGAATAAACAGTTGCGCCTTGCCTTCGTATAAGGGGGTAAGCGCCTGCCAGCGCAGATCTATTTTATTGATCTTGCCAGCTTTATCTGCGAGTTGATATCGCTTTCCATCTGAAAATGCGCTGTAGACTTTATCGATTCTACGTTTTAAATCTGTTAACTGCTCTTTGCGCTTATCGGCATCTTTTGATAACCATCGCACATGTGGCCAGTAAAGATGAAACTGCTTATTAGACTCAACTAAGGCATCTTCAATTGTCCAGCTGTCCATTGACACTAATGCCGATTGCCCTGCTAAACCATCGCCTTGAGGCACAACTTGGGCGTGGGTGATCCCGTTAACTCGCACCGTGGGGATAATCTCTGAATCCGGATTAAATGCAGTAATCGCTTCTAACTGTGGATTGATATAACCCACTTCATAGGCATCATTACTTGGGCGCATCATTTCGACTTCAATTAGCCCCATGCTGGTATCGAGTGCAATTAAACCTGGGTAGAGGTGTTTTCCGGTTGCATCGATAACTTGAGCGTTAGTAAGTAGCTCGCTGTAATCGTTTTTTGCCTGTGTTGTCAAAGCGGTAGCAGGTGCTTTAGGTGTATCTAGGTCTTGCGCGACGGCAATGACTGTTCCATCAGCAATCAGCACGTCGCTGTCGAGCATGACGCCATTTGTCACAGTATGTACTGTGGCGTTAGTAAACAGTATCGCTTGGTTTTGAGTGCTAGCAGGGACCATGTCGTGGGCATTTGCCATAAAACATAAAGGTAGGCTTAGCAGGGTGACTGCGCGCGTTAACGAGTTATTAAACATGATTACAGTGCTCCTGTTGCGCTTTGCTGCCATGCGTTGAAATGAGTATCGCAGTGCCATTCAGGCTCCGTTAAATCAATCGGGGTCTCACCTTGTTTATGGGCATCATCACTGAGCAGTACTTTTTGGATCAGCGCTGCACGCTCTGTAGCGACTTCGATTTGGGCTATTTTGTCTTGCTCACGGTCAAAGTAGCGGCGTCCGCTAATCCAAGTTGAATCAACTTTTGCATAAACTGACAGCGGTGGATTATCCCAAAGCACAATATCGGCTTGTTTGCCTTCAACCAATGAGCCGACTTTGTCTTCTATGCCGAGTTGAATAGCGGGGTTGATGGTGATCATCTTCCAAGCATTTTCAGCCGACATATCGCAATACATCATTGATTTTGCTGCTTCTTGGTTAAGCCTGCGTTGCATCTCATAGTCATCTGAGTTGATGCTGGTTAGCACGCCTTTGTCTTGCATTAGGCAGGTGTTCTGTGGGATGGCATCATAAACTTCAAATTTGTATGCCCACCAGTCAGAGAAGGTGGAGGCGTGAGCGCCATGCTTTGCCATCTCTTCAGCCACTTTGTAACCCTCAAGAATATGAGTAAAGGTACTGACCTTAAAGTTATAAGTTTCAGCAAGGCGCAGGAACATCAGAATTTCAGATTGCACATAAGAGTGAATATGGATATTACGCGTTTGTTCAAGTACCTCGGCAATCGCTTCTAAGCGATAGTTATATGGCGGTGCAACTGTGCGCCTACGTTCACTAGTGCGCATTTTCTTATAGTCGACTTGTGCTTTTCGGTAGGCAATAGCTTCATTAAAGGCCTCGCTAAACAGCGCTTTAACGCCAATACGGCTCTGAGGGAAACGATGGGTAAACGCATCTCCCCAGTTACTTTGCTTAACGTTTTCACCTAAGGCAAATTTGATACTCGCAGGGGCATCTTTAAATTTAAGCTCCTCAGCACTGTCGCCCCATTTGAGTTGAATGATTTGCGCTTGGCCGCCAATAGGGTTGGCACTGCCATGAAGCAGTTGCGCCGTCGTCACACCGCCAGCAAGGCCGCGATAGATGGCAATGTCATCAGGATTGATCACATCGCCGATACGTACCTCTGAGGTAATCGCATCGGAGCCTTCGTTGGTACCGCCATTTAGCGCAATATGCGAGTGCTCATCGATGATCCCTGCGGTAACATGTTTACCTGTGGCATCAATGCTGGCATACCCTGAAGGAGTGCTAAGGTTTTTACCTATCTCTTGGATTTTTCCGCGGGCGATAATTAAATCGTTATTCGCTAATACGCCGTTGTTAGTCGATGTCCAAATCGTGGCATTCTTAATATGGACTCTATCAAGTGCGGGTTGCTGACTTAAGCCATAAGCGACATTCGGTGAGGTTTGGTTAGAAATAAGCACGACTTTGTCTATATCAACTTTGTCTATATCGCCATTGTTGCTGTTGTTTACTGTGGCTATAGGTTCAAGCTTTATGCCGCCAAATGGCATAGTTTGATTATTACCATCGAGTAGTCTGCCTCTTAAGCCTTGGGCATCTAGCCAAATAGTGAAACGGCTCACCCCCGTTATACCCGCCTCAGAAAGGTCTGCACTAAAGGTAAGGCGACCTAACTGATAATCAAGGTTGGCAAGGCTGATATCATTCTCACCGCTCGACAACGTGCCGCTAAGTGACGGAGATTGACTGATATTAAGATCGAAGGTTAACGCGCCGATTTGAATTTGATATGGGTTATCAAGTAAGGCTAGGTCACGATTGATGAGCTGTTGCTCTTTGCCTTGTAACCATATGCTGACAATGTTGCCATCATCAAAAATATTACCATCGGTGATCACCAGATCTGCCATAAAGCCGGGTTCCAATTTTCCGGCCAAATGGTCAATTCCCGATATTTCTGCTGCATCTGTGGTTAATGCCGCAAGTGCAGCCTCTTCAGATAAACCTCTAGCGACAGCTAACTTAAGTCTTGGCCAAAATTTCTGTGAATCTATTCCATGCTGAGTTAATGCAAAGGGAATGTCAGCATTTGCCACCATAGCCAAATTACTTGGCGCACGTTCCCAATGCCTTAATTGAGCAAGACTAATTTCTCGTTCGCTATCGCCGTCAGTTATTTCTGGGGCTGCAGGATAATTTAAGGGTAAGACGAGACTAAAGGGATAGGACTTTAATTCTGAAAGTTTTGCATATTCGTGTCCATTACCAATTAAGCTTCCGCTAAATTTATGTTCGCTTAATAATTGTGCTGCTCGTAGTTGGTTATTAAGGTTCTTAGTCTCAAATATGTAGTGTTGTTTTTTCGGATCCCCTAAACGTTCTAAGGCAATATTAAACTCTAATTCTTTACTTGATGAAGTCGTTTTATTTCTATTTTGGTTGTACCATTTTGCATCAGAGAAGGTTTGTCTTATTAATGCCATGCTACCCATTAACGATTGTGGGTAATCTTGAACAGATGAACCTTTGTTAAAGGCCATAAACTGACTTGTCTGTGCATTATAAATAACATCGTTAGCTTTTTTATCAGCTAACGATATGGTGACACCTTGTCCTCTAAAGATCCCATCTAAATAACTAGACTGAACACTGGTGAAGCCGTTATCGATCCATTCCTTTGCTTGTTCTTTATTAGGGTGAACATAATTAAACCACTGCATTTGTGAATGTATTGCGCCATTACTCGCATTACCACCAATACGTTTTATTTCATATACAGGGCCTGATTTATCTTGGGCTTCTGTTTCATACTCAATCGCATATTCAGTAAAGGGGTCGATAAAGCCTGAATATATTGTATGTCCCGTTAAATCAATAACAAAAGCATCCTCAGGAATATCGTTATTTTTGATAATTGCCTTAATTTTGTTGTTTTCAATCAATAAGGTGGCATTCGTTAACGATTTACCCGGAGCTAGCATTAGTTCTGCATGAGTTAATGCTGTCAGCCTTGGGGTATTATCGGTAAGTTGTTCATTAGCAATTGCTGTTTGACAGCATAGCAAACTAAGAAGAGCGATTCGATGAGGGACTATATGTTTACGCATTATTCTACTTATTATTGTTAGATAAACAGGAAAATGATGAGCATATCCTAACTTATTAACAATGAATAAGCAGTAATTGTAACTACTGATGTAATATTTTTAACTTAAAAACAAAAAAGCCCCGCAAATAGCAGAGCTCTTAGTTGGTAGACTTGAAGTTAGATCAAGAAGTCTTCCATAGTGCGGCCTTGTTCAAGCTGATTCTTAAATACAGTTGGCATACGACCCTGACCAGTCCATTGAACCATTTCACCTTCAACTTCAATTTGATATTTAGCGGGACGAGGAGCGCGTTTCTTTGGCGCGGCTTTAACGGCTAAACCGCCGATATCATCTACAGATAATCCGATAGCTTCCATTTGCTTACGAATTTCTTCAATTTTGGCATTACGCTCTGCCATCGCTTCTTGCTCTTCGGCTTGTTGAGAAGATTTTTCTTCAATAATCTTTTCTAACTTTACAGACAGCTCTTTTAAATCGTTCAGTGATAGCTCTTTAACTGCTGCTTTAAAACGACGACCATGGGTCAATATTTCAAGAAAATCGCTCATAATTATTTATGTCCAATTAAGATGGGGATGGAGAATGCAATATTTGAGTTAAATAATAGAAACTATTTAGCTAGGGATCAAATATTATTTTTGAATTATTTATATCGAAACATAGTTATTATGAATAATGTAACAACTATTACGAGTTAATAAATGTTTTATGCTTGTTTAATTCAAGCAAATGTTATGCAGTGTTAATTTGAATGAACAGGTGTTTGAAACCTGGTTGACGTTAACGTTAACAGCACGTAAAGTATCTCTAATTTCAGTAACCTTAACTGGGCATTATATTGCTACTAGGTTACTTAATTCCGTACATTATAAGAGACGTAAGAAGGAAGCCCTATGAAAGTATTGGTGCCAGTTAAACGTGTCGTCGATGCCAATGTAAAAGTCAGGGTTAATGCTGACAATACTGGCGTTGATACCGCAAACCTCAAAATGGCGATTAACCCTTTTTGTGAGATCGCCGTTGAAGAAGCTGTTCGTTTAAAGGAAGCTGGAAGCGCCTCTGAAATTGTCGTATTAAGTATTGGGCCTAAAGCTTCGCAAGAGCAGTTAAGAACGGCACTCGCGTTAGGAGCCGATCGCGCAATCCATATTGAAACGGATGAAGATCTTGTTCCGCTATCAATCGCGAAGCTTATTCATGCCGTGCAACAAAAAGAGCAAGCCGAGTTGGTTATTCTTGGTAAGCAGTCCATTGACGGTGATAACAATCAAACTGGGCAGATGCTTGCTGCTATCGCTAAAATGCCACAAGCCACGTTTGCATCTGAAGTTAAGCTAGAGGGCGATAAACTTGTCGTGACTCGTGAAATTGATGGCGGCTTACAGACAGTTAACTTGTCATTGCCAGCAGTGATCACCGCAGATCTTCGTTTGAATGAGCCGCGTTATGCCAAACTACCCAACATCATGAAAGCCAAGCGCAAACCGCTTGAGTCGCTGACGCCAGCAGATTTTGACGTCACGCTTAAGTCTCACCAGACAATTATTAAAATAACGCCACCTGCCCAGCGCAGTGGTGGAGTCATGGTTGCCTCTGTTGAGGAGTTGGTTGAAAAGTTAAAGAATGAAGCGAAGGTGATCTAATGGCAATTTTAGTATTAGCAGAACACGATAACGCCAGCCTAAAACTGGATACCGCGAAAGTCGTTGCCTGTGGCCAGGCAATTGGTGGTGACATCGATGTATTAGTCGTTGGTCATAACTGTGCTGGCGTGGCAAGCGAAGCACAAAAGCTAAGTGGTGTGCGAAATGTCTTACTTGCTGATTCAGTGTCATACACTAATCACCTCGCTGACAATGTGTCAGACCTGATGTTAAGCATCGCATCTGATTATGAACATGTACTCGCAGCGGCTTCAAGTTTTGGTAAAGATGTGTTGCCGCGTGTGGCTGCGCTCTTGGATGTATCTCAGCTGTCGGAAGTGACTGAAGTCGTCAGCAGCGACACATTTGTTCGCCCTATCTACGCAGGTAACGCGCTAGCGACTGTACAGAGCTTAGATGATAAGAAAGTCATGACAGTGCGCTCTAGTGCCTTTGATGCTGTAGCAACAGACGGCAGTGCAGAACTCGTGACATTATCACAAGACATTGCCTCGCAAGTGGAGTTTGTGACTCAGAGCTTAACTGAATCTGAGCGTCCAGATTTGGGCAGTGCATCGGTTGTAGTATCTGGTGGCCGCGCCCTAGGTAATAGTGAAAACTTCGCTATTTTAGAGCAGCTCGCAGATAAACTTGGCGGCGCACTTGGCGCATCTCGTGCTGCAGTTGATGCGGGCTACGTACCAAACGATTTGCAAGTGGGCCAAACGGGTAAGATTGTTGCACCTGACTTGTATATTGCTGTGGGGATTTCTGGTGCGATTCAGCACCTGGCGGGTATGAAAGACTCCAAGGTGATTGTTGCTATCAACAAAGATCCTGAAGCGCCAATTTTCCAAGTGGCCGATTATGGTCTTGAGGCCGATCTGTTTGAAGCGGTGCCGCAATTATTAGCGCAATTGTAAACAAGTAAGGGCTGGCTGATTATAGCGATGCCAAGCTGAATTGTTTTTAATAGGTTTGTAAACTGTTAATTACTTTGAGTCGTATTTGGTATTGTTAGTGATCTGTGTCACGATAAGCGGCTTTAGAGTAGCATCTCTAAAGCCGCTTATGTTTTTATGTCCGTCACGCTTTTTGAGCTAGCCTTAAATTGCGTCCTGAGAAGTAGAGGTGCATTCAATATTAGTATCGATAAGTAGGGTGATACCGCTGATCTATCGAGAAAGGATTTGATGCCGAAGTGACATAGCATATCGGGGCTAGTTGCTGGGGCTGTGACCAAATAGGGACAGCACTGCCATAGTATTTCTTATCTGGAAGATAAGAAGATTTATATTAATGATGACCATTAATATGGCTATGGAGCGCTACTGATAGGACAGGTGTAATCAGATATCTACTGCTATATCCCACCAGTTCAGTCGGCCTCCATTCGTATTTAGCGAAGAAATTAAAAATGACAATTATAAGTTATGCCGATTCGGCTCTGTCGCTGCTACCTCCGGTAGTGGCAATTGTACTGGCGATGTTAACGCGTCGTGTTTTGCTGTCTTTAGGTGTCGGGATTCTGTTGGGAGCTTTGCTGCTTACCGATTTTTCTGCGATGCAAACGGGTCAATACCTCAGCGAAAAAGTGTTAAGTCTGGTATGGGACGATGGCGCTTTGAATAGCTGGAATCTTTATATTTTGGGATTCTTGGTCGTGCTTGGCATGATCACAGCACTTATCACCGTAAGTGGTTCAGCTAGAGCTTTTGCTGATTGGGCTCGTACCCATATCCGCAATAAGCGCGATGCAAAACTACTCACTATGTTCCTAGGTTGCGTGGTGTTCATCGATGACTATTTCAACAGCTTGGTGGTTGGTAGTGTCGCAAGGCCACTCACCGACAGGTATTACATTTCACGTAGTAAGTTAGCCTACCTGCTTGATTCTACTGCCGCGCCTATTTGTGTTATTTCACCTGTATCGAGTTGGGGTGCTTATATCATCGCCTTGATTGGTGGTATCTTGACCGCTCACGGGTTTGCAGACACCGGGCATCTCAGTGTGTTTGTACAGATGATCCCGATGAACTTCTACGCGATTTTCGCATTGTTACTGCTGCTTTGTGTTGCGTTAATGGGACTTGATATTGGCCCAATGCGCCAGCATGAGCTAAAAGCACAAAAAGGCGAACTATACGATGCGTCTAAAGGGTTACCGCCTGGCGCTAACTCAGGACTACCTGAAGCCGATACCGGCAAGATTATGGGCTTATTCCTGCCTATCACGGTACTCGTATTTGCCACTTTCTACTTCATGGTCAGCAGTGGCGGCGATGCGTTAGCAGCTAAAGGTTTAGAGTTTAGCTTGATTGGTGCATTTGAAAATACAGACGTAGGCTCATCGTTATTCTTTGGTGCTTTAATTGGTTTAGCAGTAACGCTTGCTCTAGTGATTTATCAACGCGTAGACAAGTGGATGATTGCTAAAGGTCTGTTTGAAGGCGCTAAGTCAATGCTGCCTGCTATCTACATCCTGTTGTTTGCTTGGACGATTGCCGGCGTAATTGGTCAGCTAGAAACAGGTAAGTACATGGCAAGTTTAGCAACCGGTAATATCCCATTTGCTATGCTACCAGCGGTACTATTCATTCTTGCTGGTTTAACGGCGTTTTCAACCGGCACCAGCTGGGGTACCTTTGGTATTATGTTGCCAATCGCAGCTGATATGGCGATGGGTAGCCACACAGGTATGATGTTGCCTATGCTTGCTGCCGTCCTTGCGGGTGCGGTATTTGGTGACCATTGTTCACCTATCTCTGATACCACTATCTTGTCGTCAACGGGGGCGAACTGTCACCATATTGACCACGTGATCACGCAGCTTCCTTACGCGTTAATCGTGGCGGGGATCAGCTTAGTCGGTTACCTAGTACTTGGCTTTACAGAATCAGTTACAGCGGGCTTAATTGCTTGTAGCGTAGTGTTTGTCATTAGCATTATTGTGTTACGTATCAAGGCGTGCTCGCCTGATTCTCAATGTAAGCAATAAAGGTAATAGCCCTTATTGAGGTACGCGCAAGCTTCACCTCGATAAATTAGAACCATAAAAAAATCCGCTCTAGTTAGAGCGGATTTTTTGTTTTTAGGCTAATCAATTTAGCCCGCAGCGTATGACCTCTGTAGCGCAATAGCGCTTAGTTTAAGCCTCGTCGCTCTAGTAGGGCCTCAGTGGTTGGCTCTTGACCTCTAAAGGCTTTGTAGGCATCCATAGGTGCTACAGTGTTGCCCACTTCACGAATCGTCTTTCTGAACTTCATGCCAATTTCACGACTTAAGCCACCTTGTGTTTGCACGTAGGCAAACGCATCAGCAGCTAAAATTTCACTCCACATGTAAGCGTAATAACTTGCAGAGTATCCACCCGGGAAGGCGTGAGCAAAGTAAGTCGACTTATAGCGTGGCGGCACAGCGGGTAAATCTACGCCGTGCTTCTTAAGCGCTGCCGCTTCAAAGCTGGCCACATCTTGTAGTGGTGCGTTCGCGTTAAGTGAGTGCCACTCTAAATCAACCAGCGCTGCTGACATGTACTCTAAGGTATCGAAGCCTTGATTAAAGCTGCGAGATTTAAGTAGCTTGTTGAGTAACTCCTGTGGGATCGGCTCACCCGTTTCATAATGCTTAGCATAGTTTGCAAGCACTTTTGGATGCGCGGCCCAATCCTCTTCGAATGTCGATGGAAACTCAACAAAGTCTCGTGATACAGCAGTTCCTGAGAGCGTTGGATAAACCACTTTAGAGAACATACCGTGAGTACCATGACCCATTTCATGGAACATAGTCGTTACTTCATCGTAGCTAACAAAGGTAGGTTCACCCTTTGGTGCCTTCTTAATATTCATCACGTTAACGACTACAGGCTTGCTGTTAAGCAGTTCAGACTGAGTCACAAATGAGCTCATCCAAGCGCCGCCTCGTTTACCTTCACGAGAGAAATAGTCGGCGTAGAAAATGGCTAAGCTGCTGCCATCTTCATCGAACATCTCATAGGCTTTAACATCTTCATGGTAAACAGGAAGGTCAGGGCGCGGCGTTAATGTTACGCCATAAAGCGCTTTTAAGGTAAAGAACACGCCATCTTCTAAGACTCGGTCGAACTCAAAGTAAGGGCGGATTGCGCTTTCATCTAAATCGAACTTTTCTTTGCGTACAAGTTCGGCATAGTAAGCCCAGTCCCAAGGTGCCAATTCAAAGTCACCACCAGTCTTGTTGATCATGGCTTGAATATCGGCCGCTTCTTTTTGAGTGTTTTTAACTACGGCTGGCACCATTGAGCCGAACATCTTGTAAACCGCTTCAGGTGTCTTGGCCATCTGTGGTGCTAGGCGGTATTCTGCCCAGTTATCAAATCCAAGCAGCGCTGCACGTTCTGCACGTAGTTGAGCTAAACGGGCAACCAAAGAGGCGGTTTCATTCTCGCCCTCAAGACCGCGGTTAGCAGATGCTTGCCAAACTTGTTGACGTAGCTCTCTATCTTGTAATTGAGTCAGTACTGGCTGGCGCGTGGTATTGGTGATGTTAAGTTGATATTTGCCTGTATGGCCGTTGGCCTCGGCATCGATTGCAGCAGCTTTAATGGCACTGTCTGATAAACCTGCAAGTTGCTCTTTTGAGTCCACTACAACCGCAATCTCTTTGGTTAGGCGCATTAGGCGCTGAGCAAATTCATTGGTTAGCGTTGATTGCTC
This sequence comes from Shewanella sp. 125m-7, assembly GCF_052977045.1. Classification (NCBI taxonomy): domain Bacteria; kingdom Pseudomonadati; phylum Pseudomonadota; class Gammaproteobacteria; order Alteromonadales; family Shewanellaceae; genus Shewanella; species Shewanella sp. 125m-7. The sequence goes on along the minus strand of NZ_JBRILQ010000013.1, from coordinate 6,562 downwards.
TTCATTGAGCACGCGGATCTGCTGTTTTTGGCTTTCAGTAAGCTTGGCTCCTGCGCGAACAAAGCGCTTATAGTAAACCTCAACTAAGCGATTTTCTTCGGCTGATAATCCTAAGCTTTCGCGCTGGTTATAAAGTGTTTCGATGCGAGTAAATAGGGCAGGATTTAGATTAATGTTATCTGAGTGAGCGGCCATTTTTGGCGCCATTTCACCTTGCAACTTACGTAGTGTCGGGTTGCTGTCGGTACCGGCTAAGTTGTAGAACACCTTTGATGTGCGGGTCAGTAGCTCACCACTTTTTTCAAGCGTTACGATGGTATTTTCAAATGTTGCAGCTTCGGGGTTGTTAGCAATGGCTAACACTTGTTGGTAATGCTCGCGGATCCCAAGCTCTAGTGCAGGCTGAAAGTGCTCATCATTTATGTTACTAAAGTCCGGTGCTTCATACTGAAGCTGACTTGCTTGTAAGAATGGATTTTGAGTTTGCACCATCACGGCATTGGTATTTTGAGTTGATGTTGTCGAGCAAGCGCTCAAGGCTAAGGTTGCGGTAATAGCCGCTGCAACGAGTGTCTTATGCATAGATTTGTACTTCCTTTATTATAATTGTGCTTCTAATCTAATATTTGCGTATTAAACGTGTCTTAATTTGAGTGATTTTGTGCTTCAGCGCAGGATTTTGTGTGAGTTTTGTTGTGTTTGTCACATATTGGAACGGTGAGTGATTCGTTGCCTGTAGCTACTTATTACATCGTTTAAATGTAATAAGTAGTGAAAACAAGCTGTTTAAAGCGAAATGTAAGTATTAGCCGCTAAAGTTGCTTAAAAGTAGAGCGCTTTATCGGGGAACGTTAGGGCTTATTTTATTCGCGACACGACTCACTGAATCAATATTGTTAAGATGATTTTTTATCGAAAATAGTGATAAACTAGCGGCGAATTCACCTTTAAGGATCTTAGTTTGGCGCAGCTATATTTCTATTACTCAGCGATGAATGCGGGTAAATCAACTTCGTTATTGCAGTCTTCTTATAATTACCGCGAACGCGGCATGCATACCTTAGTGATGACAGCGTCAATAGACGATCGATATGGCGTGGGTAAAGTGGCTTCACGTTTAGGTATTGAAACCGAGGCGCAGGTATTTGGTAGCAATGATAACCTCACTGATATGATCAGTAGCAGTCATGCAGAAAAGACGTTGCACTGTATTTTGATTGATGAATCGCAGTTCTTAAGCAAAGAGCAGGTTAAGCAATTAACCTACGTAGTCGACATTCTCGATATTCCCGTGCTTTGCTATGGTCTTAAAACCGACTTCCAGGGTGAGTTGTTTAGTGGTAGCCACTATCTACTCGCATGGGCAGACAAGCTGGTTGAGCTTAAAACCATTTGTCACTGCGGCCGCAAAGCCAATATGGTTGTGCGCTTGGATGGCAATGGTAAGCCAATGCGTGAAGGTGAGCAGGTAGCGATTGGTGGTAACGAGAGCTACGAGTCTGTATGCCGTAAGCATTTCAGAGAGTTCATTTGGGATTAAGCGCTATTGCTCCTAGAGATAAAGTAGGCCAACACTGTGAAAGTGTTGGCCTTTTTTATGCGTTATTTTTATGAAGTCACTTTTATGAAGTCACTTTTATGTATTTCTATTATGTAGTTATTTTTATCCAGTAATAAAATAATGTAAGTCCTTACCAACCCTTCAAGCCTGCCAGAAAGCGTTTTATATTTTATAACATCAGCATTCAGGGGCTACTTTTTAATTAGTGACTTAAATCGCTGTATTTTTAGTGTTTTTTCTGCATAATTCGTCCCTTGTTTTTTATCGTAAACCTGTGTTTGTACAAGGATTTTAATGCAGCATAACCAAATGGTTGCTAAGCACATTGCCAAGTTACGCAGTGATGTTGATGCCGCTATCTCTCAAGATGATCTGCTCGAGGTTATCACTCAAGTTAAACACCATCCTGGGCCGTTAGATTACCGCGATAAGATCACCCACGCTGTTAAGTGGTTACTAGTTAGCGCTTGTGTCTTGTGTATCGTCTTGATATTTATGCGCCTCTGGTATGAACAAGTTGATCCCGCAGCTAAGTTAGTGATTGATGACTCTTGCTATTGGCTTCCTGTCGCGCTGAGTACATTATTAGCCAGTTTCTGCCACGAGCGCGGCTGGCTGCCTGTCCCTATGGTAGTTAACTTTACACTGCTGGTGGCAGCAATGGGTCTGGTGACAATATATGTACCTGAATGGCCGAAAATCTATTGGGCTGTGATCTATGGTTTTGGCTATGTGATTAGCGTGGGAGAAGTTGATGACCATCAGTTTTCGCTGTGGTTTATACTGGTTATCGCCAGCTCACTCACTTGGGTATGGCTTGATTATCGCGCCAATTGGCGCAAACACCTTTCCGATAAAATATTCCTGTGTGACGCGCTATTTAATAATGGCTTAACACAGAGTAAGCCAGCACCTGAAGACAAACTTGATGCACTTGAAAAGCAGTTTGCAGAGTTTCGTCGCGGCAGTGGCACGCGTGATATAGAGCAGATGTTTGCCGGGCAATATCAAGGTGAGCAGCACAGCTTTAACTATAAGCTTTATCACTTTCAATATACGGTAAAGCGCACTCAAACCAGTTCAGATGGCAATGGTGGCTATAAAACCAAAACCGTGCATGAAGATCGCGATCGTTACGGCATCTTGCTCGATTTTCCGTTCGCTAACGGTTTGTGCCTAGATGCTGAAGACGAGGTAAAGCTTAAAGACTCGGTTTATCAAGAAAAGTATCAAACAGAGTCAAATGCCTTTAATGACATTTATCGAGTACAGGCCTGTGAGAAACTCACCGCGGCACGCTTTTTAACCCCTGCAATGATAGAAACCTTACTCGATCTCAACCGCAACTTTATCTCGCCTATGGTGGAGATCGCCCCTGATGGTCGTTTGTGCATTGCCTCGACCAGTAAGCTGATTATTGAAAAGCGTAAACATTCACTGGCAAAGCCGGATGAATTTTATAAGGAAATTGCCGGCCATACCGAGTTAAAGCGGGTGCAAAAGCTGCTTGAAGCGATCCATGAGCTCATGCGTCTATCTGATAACAATTTTGTCAGTGATAGCAGTGTTGTTCGTGATGCCAATACAAGCGCCAAACTCACAGCTGTTGGACAAACAACACCAGTAAAAGATACGGAGTTCAATGCTCATGCTGGCTTATAACGCCCAAGTGACTCGCAATATTGCTGCTATCCGCACCGATGTTGAAGCCGCAAAAAGCCAAGAGGACTTGATAGCATTAGTGCATAGGGTCGAGCATCACCAAGGGCCATTAGATTACCGAGATAACTGGTATCGTTTTTTCTGTGCAGTTTCATTGTTTTTCGCCTTATTGCCGATAGCTTTTGAGTTGGGGTTAGTGGTTCCTGATTTTGTGATGCACATTCTTAGAAGCGCACTGGGCTACAGTGTGATCTGGTATCCAATGTTGGGCTTAGCAACATTAACCCGCTATTTTGAAGACAAGGGTAAGTGCTTACCTATGCCCGGCCCACAATGGGGACGTATGGCATTGATGGCTGCTGTGGGCGCGGCGCTGAATCTCATCCCACAATGGCCGCATTGGTATTGGGATATGTATTTCGATACCTTAGCCTCGTTTTTAGGGTTCTGGTATCCGAGCTCAGGTTTTGCTGCCCATAATGGCGTGATAGGCGTAATTATGCTGCTGTGGCTTAGAGGCCGCATGAAGTGGCGCAATAAGTTGTCGGATACCATCTTTTTAAAAGATGCGCTGTTTAATAATAATCTTGAGGCAGTGCCATTTGAGGGCAAAAAACTGGCTAAAGAATTAGAAGCCAGTTTTAAAGAGTTTGATCGCGGGAATGATCTGCGAGAAATTCAAAGTCTATACAAGAGCACTTTTCAAGGAGAACTCCACCAGTTTGATTATCAGCTGTATCGCTTTCACTACATTGTAAAACGCACTGAAACCACCACTGACGCTAATGGTAAAAGCACCACTCGAACGGTGAGAGATAGCTATTATCGCCATGGCGTATTATTGGATTTTCCTTTTGCAAGTGGCATGAGTATTAGCAATGACTTTGGTATTAAGCGCCGAGGCGAGCGCTATAAAAGTGCCTCTAATGAGTTTAATCGCCAATATCGAGTCCATGCTAAAGAGCTGATGAGCGCAGCACGATTGCTGTCGCCTGCGGTTGAAGAAAAGCTCACTGTATTTGCTAAACAGTTAAAAAAACCAGTATTAGAATTCGGCCAACAAGGAAGGCTGTGTTTAGCGGTGAGTGATGACCTGTTAGCGATTAAACGAGTAAACGGTTTAGATAATCCCAAAGCCTTCGCAGAAGAGTTAGCAGGCCATACCGAGTTAAAGCAAATGAAGCAAATGCTCGAATTAGTCCATGAAATGATGCGCTTTAGCGACAATAACTTTAAGGCCAGCGCGTAGTTCATTTTGAAATGATAAAAGACTGAACGCTTAAGAGAAGTGAGTCAGAAAACGCATTTGAAATCTCATTTTTTAAAAGCAAGTTTGAAAGCTAATTAAAATAAAGAATCAGCAAGTTAATCAAAATATAGAAAAGGAAAACCTAAATGGATATCTCAGTTATCGGGTTAGTGATTGTAGCAGTGGTCATTGTTGCCATTATCATGGTGTACAACGGCATTATTGGTAAACATAATGCGGTAGACCGCGCATGGGCGTCGGTACTGACTCAAGAGCGCCAGAAGAATAAGATCATTCCTATGGTTGAGCAGTTAGTCGAGCAATACAAACTGCATGAGTCTGAAGTATTAACCAAAGTCACCGAGCTACGCAGCGCGATTGCAGAAATGAGTTCAGGTGTCGACACCGCAAAGCTTGCCGCCGCAGAGCAGCGCACCCAAGACTTAATGCAAGGCCTTAAAGTGACTGTTGAAGCTTACCCAGAGCTTAAAGCCTCAGATGTGTACATGAAGTTGATGGCAGAGATCAGCGAGCAGCAAGAACAAATTGGCGCCGCAATTCGTATATTCAACGCTAACGTTGAAGACTTTAATAATGCTATTGAGATGTTCCCAGGATCACTCATCAACAGCATGTTAGTGCGTAAGCAGAAAATCAGTAGCTTTAGTGACAGCGAAGCACAAGCAGGGTTTGAGTACAAACCTAATTTATAGGCTGTGCATGTTAGCAGTTAGAGCAATAATAAAGAGCATTAGCCCATTTTAGATCCCCTTTAATTTAGGACACCCAGATTAAATAGCAGGATTTGATACCTCTTACTAAGATTAGTTAATGCTGAAGTAGGAGGTTGATATGCCCCGCGCCAGAAGTACGTTAATTAGCCTAGAAGATACGCCTTATTATCATTGCTGTAGCCGTGTCGTTCGGCGTGCTTACCTGTGCGGTGACGATAAATATACGGGCAAGAACTATGACCACCGCCGTGGTTGGGTTGAAGCGCAGATACTGAAATTAACAGAGGTCTTTGCAATTGATGTCGCGGCGTATGCAGTGATGAGTAATCATCTTCATGTGGTACTTTATATTGACCTCGAAACAGTTAACTCTTGGTCAGATAGAGAAGTCGTTGAGCAGTGGCATAAGCTTTTTAATGGTACTGAATTAACGCAAAAATTTGCTAAAGGTGACGTAATTGAAGAGTGCATGGTTGCAGTGTTAAAACACCTCATTGCGACATACCGCTCACGCCTTAGTGATATCAGTTGGTTTATGAGGTGTTTAAATGAACCTATTGCAAGGCAAGCCAATTTTGAAGACAACTGCACAGGACATTTCTGGGAAGGGCGATTTAAAAGCCAAGCATTACTCGACGAAGCTGCAGTGCTCGCCTGTATGGCTTATGTTGAGCTTAATCCTATACGCGCCAAGGTGGCTAAGACACCTGAAAAATCAGACTACACCAGCTTACAACTAAGAGTAAACGCAGCACTCAAAGGTAAGCAGCCTGCCAAGTTATTGCCCTTTATTGGTAATGAGAGAAAGCAGCAACCAAAAGGCATTAACTTCTCCCTTGAAGATTATCTAACGCTTGTTGATGAAACGGGTCGAATCATTCGGGATGACAAACGAGGAACCATTTCTGCTAATGCAGAAAACATACTGAGTAGGCTTAATATTCCAAGTGCTAACTGGATAAAAATCACTTCTGAATTTGGCAAACTGTTTCATGGGCCTGTAGGTACTCTGCAGGAGTTAACTCACTACTGTGAACATCTAGAAAAGCGACGACGACACTTCGCACATTGCTGCGAGTATCTTCAGACAAGCTAAGCCATTCAAGCAACCGGTTCATTTAGTTTATAGAGTTACTCTATGAGCTGATTCTCTTCGTATAAACCCCACCATTTTATAGCTCAACCCTATATCAATTCGTATTTTTTGTCGCCTTTAGCTCCCACACAAAAAGTGTGAGTCGATCATTTACCACCTCTTGAAACCTAAAAGTGAAAAGTACCCTTATTCAAAGTAGAAGTGCACCACTCATTTCAGTATAGGTTTCAAAAGGTGTCTTGTAATTAAGACACTTTCTT